>NZ_JCACHA010000090.1:0-4007 GCF_059503625.1 Skermanella sp. | reverse complement strand
AAGCTGGTGCCGTAGGATGCGTAATAAGTCTGCTGGTCGGTCGGCTCGTACACCACGGCCGCCCGCGTGCTCCACATGTTGTCGGTCCGGTCCAGCGACAGGCCGGCCACCTTCTCCTCGCTCTCGGCGTCGAACCGGTCCCAGCGCACGCCGCCGATGATCGACCACTCCTCCGTCAGCTTGATCTGGTCGAAGGCATAGACGCCGACGGTCGTCGCATCGGCGCTGGTATTCGTCGTCAGCCCGCGCGGCGTCCCGACGCCCGCGTTCGGATCGGGATCGAGCAGGCTGGCGGTCGGCAGGCCGGTGAAGCCGAATCGCTTGGTGTCGGTGTCGTCGTAGCCAAGTTCCACCCCCGCGACCAGGGTATGGCCCAGCGGCCCGGTGGTGAAGTTGGCCGTGGCGGTGGTCTGGTTGTTGACGGTCAGCGTCTCGCTGTCCAGGCTCGGGCGGCTGCGCGTCACCCTGATCGACGACAGCGGCGTCCCGATGGGCGCATTGACGCGCGGCGCCGTGGTCGTGGCGTCGCGCGTGTAGTATCCGGCGCGCAGGGTGTTCGACACCTTCAGCCAGTCGGTCGCGACATGGTCCAGCTTGGCGGTCAGCAGGTCCACCGTCACGTCCTCGTTGTCGTCTTTCAAACCATAGAAGGTGTCGAGCGAGACCGGCGCCGGACGTCCGAAGACATAGGGCAGGCCGTAGTCGGGCCGGTTGTCTTCCTCTTGATGCAGGTATGACAGGGTGAACTGGGTATCGGTGCCAAGCCCGATGCCGATCGACGGCGCCACGCCCCAGCGCTTCTGTTCGACCAGATCGCGCCCGACCGTGTCGGAATCCTGCCCCATCACGTTCAGCCGGATGGCGGAGGTCGGTCCGACCGGCAGGTTGATATCGGCGGTCCCCCGGTAGAACGGCCCGTTGCCCAGGCTGATCTCGGCGCTGTTGAACCGCTCCAGGGTCGGAGCCTTGGTCACCATGTTGATGACGCCGCCGGTCGATCCCCGCCCGAACAGCAGCGACGACGGCCCCTTCAGGACCTCGATCGAATCGATGTTGAAGGTGTCGCGGTTGTACTGGCCCGGATCGCGGGCGCCATCGACGAACAGGTCGCCGCGCGCCGAAAAGCCCCGGATCGTCAGGGTATCGCCCTGTGCCCCGCCCTCGCCCGCATTGATCGAGATGCCGGGGACGTTGCGGACGGCTTCCCGCAGGGTCGTGATGTTCTTCTCCTCGATCAGTTCCTGCGGCACGACCGAGATCCCCTGCGGCGTGTCCTGGATCGAGGACGGCAGGCGGTCCAGCGACGGCTGGCGCTCCATCGTGTTCCTGGTTTCCGACCCCGTAACGGTAACCGGACCGAGCGTTTCCACCTGCCCGCTTTCCGCGCCGGTCTGCGCATCCTGTGCGGTCTGCGCGGAAGCTGCCGTCACTCCGCCGGTCGTGGAAATCGCCAGGGCCGCAGTCAAAGCGAATGAAGGCGCCAAGCGGTAAGATTTGGATATGTCCGGTGTCATGTTTTACAACTTTCCCATTTTCTTATGCGACTAAGTCTTAGTCTCGCCATCAAAATGCCGCAACCGCTATATGAGATTGACTCGCAAAATCATTTGCATCGCTCGGCATCGTCCCCTATGCATGATTCGCACGGTCAATTTCCTGGGACCCCGTTGTTGGGGAAAGATGCATGATCAATCCGCGCCTCCTCCTCTGGCTGCCCATCACGATCCTGTTCGTCGTGTTCGTTTCCACCCTGGCGCCCGCGCAGGAAGCATCCCCACAGCCGCCGCAGGGTGTGGAGCAGCCAGCCGGTGAGACGCCGCCCCCGCCGGCTGCGGTCCCTGCCCCGGAAGCCGGAACCGCGCCGCAAAGCCAAGCCGCGCCGCCGGCGGAAGCCGCCCCGCCAGCCGATGCAGCGCCGGAGCAGGCCGCGAACGATCCGATCCCCGACACCACCCTGCCGGCCGGCCATGACCTCTCCCCCTGGGGCATGTTCATGGCGGCCGACATCGTCGTTAAGTCCGTCATGGTCGGTCTGGCGCTCGCCTCGGTCCTGACCTGGACAGTGCTGCTCGCCAAGGCGATCGAGCTTGGCGCCGCCAAGCGCAGGGTCGCCCGCGCCCTCGCCATGATCGGTTCCGCGCACTCGCTGGCGGACGCGGCGGAACACAGCCGCCCGGCCCATGGCCCCGTCCATGGGCTGGTCAAGGCCGCCGTGGCGGAGCATGGCCTTTGGTTCGTCGGCATGGACAAGTCGGGCCTGCGCGACCGGGTCGAATCCCGGCTCGACCGCCTGGTCGCCGCCAGCAGCCGGCGCATGACCAGGGGCACCGGCATTCTCGCCACCATCGGCTCCACCGGCCCCTTCGTCGGGCTGTTCGGCACGGTCTGGGGCATCATGAACAGCTTCATCGGCATATCGGAGGCGCAGACGACCAACCTCGCCGTCGTCGCTCCCGGCATCGCCGAAGCCTTGCTGGCGACCGCCATGGGCCTCGTCGCAGCCATCCCCGCCGTCGTCATCTACAACGCCTTCGCCCGGTCGATCTCCGGCTACAAGGCCCTGCTGCTCGACGCTTCGGCCGAACTGCTCCGCCTCGTATCCCGCGATATCGACCGCGCGACCATCCCCAATTCCCTGCGCAAGGCGGCGGAGTAGCAGTCATGGCCGCCAAACTCGGTTCCTCCGGCGACGACGGCGACGATCTCGCCGAGACCCACGAGATCAACGTCACGCCCTTCATCGACGTGATCCTCGTCCTGCTGATCATCTTCATGGTCGCGGCCCCGCTCGCCACCGTGGACGTGCCGGTCGATCTGCCCTCGTCCACCGCGACGCCGCAGCCCAAGCCGGACAAGCCGCTCTACCTGACGGTCAAGTCCGACCTGTCGCTGGCGATCGGCGACGACGCGCTGGGAGAAGCCGGCCTGGGTCCCGCCCTCGACCGCGCGACTTCCGGCAACCGGGACCAGCGCATCTTCCTGCGCGCCGACAAGACAGTCGACTACGGCAGCCTGATGACCGTGATGAACGACCTGCGGGCCGCCGGATATCTCAAGATCGCGCTGGTCGGCCTTGAAGGCATGCCTGCACCCGCACCATGAGTTCCGATACCCTTCGCTGGGGCCTCAGCGCCGGTTTCGTGCTGGCGGTCCACGCCGGCATCGTCGTCAGCGTGCTTGCCCTGGACACCCCTCCGCCGCCGACCGAGCTTCCCGGCCCCGTCCTGATCGATCTGGCGCCCCTGCCGGCCGCCCCGCCGCCGGCGCCCGAGCCGGAACCCGTCGCCGAGGAACCGCCGCCCCCCGAACCTCCCCCGCCGGAGCCGGAACCCCCGCCCCCGGAACCGCCGCCCGAGCCGCCTCCCCCGGAGCCTCCCCCCCCGGAACCGCCACCACCACCTCCCGAGCCCCCGCCCGAACCGCCTCCGCCGGAACCCCCGCCGCAGGTGGAGCCGGAACTGGCGCTGCCGACGGTGACGCCGCCGAAACCGCCCCCGCCCAAGCCGCCGCCGCCCAGGCAGGCGGTCGTCCGCCCGCGTCCGCCCGATCCGGTGCCAGCCGCCCCGGCGCCGCCCCCGGCGATGCCGAGCGAACCGGCTCCGGAACCGGCGCCGAGGCCGGTAGCCTCGCAGTCCAACGTCATGCCGACGTTCCAGCAAAAGCTGCTCCGGCACCTGGACCAGAACAAGCGCTACCCGCAGACCTCGCAGCGGCGGCGGCAGCAGGGCACGGCGATGCTGCGCTTCACGATGGACGCCGACGGCAACGTCCTGTCCTTCCGGCTGGAGAAGACCTCCGGCTACGAAGCGCTGGACGAGGAAGTGCTTGCCATGATCAAGCGCGCCGAGCCGCTGCCGAAGATCCCGGCCGACCTCGGGCGCGACCGGCTGGAACTGGTGGTGCCGGTCCAGTTCGCTCTGCGCTGATTCCCCAGGGAAAATGCTCTCGCCTTGTAGGTCGGTCTAGAGCCAATACCGTTCAGGATGATTTTCCATAAATCGGTTTTG
>NZ_JCACHA010000089.1:0-4021 GCF_059503625.1 Skermanella sp. | reverse complement strand
CACACGATCGGCGGGTAACAGGTCAGCGCGGCTCTGGTTTCTCAACGGACTGTTATGCATATGGTCGTTTTGCCAAAGGATGCCCTGTGGGAGGCTATCTTTAGGGCGTTTAAACTATGCCTAAATATGTTTCTATCGTAGGGAATATGTGTGTATCAATGACATTCAATTGATGTTCAATCGTTCAAGCTGACACTTGCCATCGAGCCAGCAACTATGATTAACGCAATCGAAATGCCGATAGGAAGTCGGCGGTCTCAGCCTGGTTCAGGTGAAATCCATGAGGGCATGGCAGCCCTGTTACCGGCTGAACAAGAAGCCATCATGCTGGTCTGCGTCAAAGGATTGAGCTATCGGGACGCCGCATACAAGCTTGGGATTTCATCTGGAGCGCTCCAGGAGCACTTGCTTCGTGGCCGATTGGCGCTGATCGCCAAGCTTAAGCTGAAAGGTTGATCTGACGGGGGTCAGGCCGTTCCTTCGCCATTCTCGTCGTAAGCCGCCTTGAGCAAGGCGTTGACTTCACGCATTTGCGCGACCCGCTGACGAGCATCCGGATCTCGGGCAAGCAGGTCTTCTACAAGGCGTCGCTGGTCCTCGGCCAGTTCTCCATCCACGTAGGAAAACAGCAGAAGATCCTGGATTTGTTCGTCTGAACCCACAACACTTCTCTCTTCAACCAGTTCGCCGGAACGGGAAACGACGCTGCCTATGGGGAAAAACCATGTACGGCGCGCATCTTCCATCAACATATCGAGCCAGAGGTTATTTTGCATATGAGTAAAAAGGTCTACACGCTGAGGGTGTAATTCTTTGTTCCTTTCTCACCAGAGATGTTCAGCGTCTCGGCTTTGGGGAGGAGCCGTGCCAGCGGTCGGCCCCGGTTCCCGGCCCAGCCCCACTTCCGCTATGCACCGCCGACCCAGGTACTCAGCACCTCGATATCCTGGCCGAGCAGTACGAGATCCGCCCGGTAGCCCGGGGCCAGCCGGCCGCAGCGGTCGTTCAGTCGCAGAAACTCCGCCGGATGGAGCGAGGCCATCGCCAATGCGTCTTCCAGCGGCAGCCCCAACAAATGGACGCAGTTGCGGACCGCCGACGCCATGTCGATGTCGGCGCCGGCCAGCGTGCCGTCCTCCGTTACCAGACGCCCGTCCCGCCTCAGGATGCGCTGGCCGTAGAGTTCGAAGCCGGTGGCGTCCGTCCCGACCGGAGGCATGGCGTCGGTGACCAGGAAGAAGCGGTCGGCTCCCTTGGCCGCCACCGCCATCTTCAGCACCGCCGGGTGGACATGGATGCCGTCCACGATGATCCCGCACCATGTTTCCCGGCCGGTCAATGCCGCCGTGGTCACGGCGGGCTGACGGCTGGAGATCGGCGGCATGGCGTTGAACAGATGGGTGAAGCCACGCAGCCCATGTCCGACAGCTTCGCGCGTGCGCTCGAAGCTGGCGACCGTATGTCCGGCGGACAGGACGATGCCGGCTTGGGCCAGCCGCGCGATCTTGCCGTCCTCGACCTCTTCCGGTGCGATGGTCAGCAGCACCCTGCCCTGTGGCATCCGTTGCGGCAAGCCGGTCAGGAAGGCGATATCCTCCTCGTCCAGCGGGCGGATATACCGGGGGTCGTGGACGCCGGGGCGGTTCGGGCTGATGAACGGCCCCTCGAAGTGAATGCCCAGGATGCCGCTACCCGGAACCCGCGACGCAGCGATCACCGCTTCGGCGGCGCCTGCCATCTTGGCGCGGTCGTCGGTGATCAGCGTCGGCAGCAGCCCGGTTCCGCCGGAGCGGCGTAGCGCCCCGGCAATGGCGAGCACCGCCGCTTCCGTGGGCTCGTCGTTGAACAGCACGCCACCTGCCCCGTTGGCCTGGGCGTCGATGAAGCCGGGCGCCAGCGAGCTGCCATCCGGACAGCGGACGATTTCGGCATCCGCAGGAACCCGGCCGTCGGGTACCAGATCGGCGATCCGGGCGCCGTCGACGATCAGCGAGAACCCGTCCAGCATGGTTTCGCCCGTGAACAGCCGGGCTCCGGTAAAGGCTCTCATCACATCGTCTCCATTACTTTGCGCAGGTGGATGGGCTTTCGGTCAGGCGCAGCAGGTCCGGGCTGCGGCCGCACTGGGAAATGGCGATGAACAGCTCATCGCGCAGATTCAGGTCGGTGCCGTATATCGAGGCGACGGCGCGGCCGAGATGCGTCTGGATCAGGTACTTGCCGTAGCCGGCGGCATGGTCGGGTGGCTCCCGGCAGGTTGAGTTCGACGACGAAATCATAGGCATCGCCCCGGTATTGGGAGCGCACCAGTTCCAGCGGGGTATCGTCTTCAAGAAAGGTGCGGCGCTCGACGGAGAGGGCGGCGGAGCCCGCCGGCACATGCAGCAGGTTCGCCTGATCGGCCGTGAGCGGCACGGCGCAGAGCCGCTGCAAAGCGCGGTATGGCGGATAACCCGCGCCGCGTAGCACTTCGTACAGGGATTCGGTCACGCTCTCCGGATCGGCAAGGAAGCGGCAAGGCACCGTCGCCAGCTCGATCGCCATCGGCGTGCCGTCGGTCGTGCGCAGACGGCGCAGGCGGCTGACCTTCTCGCCGGGACGAAGCCCCAGGGCCAGCGCTTCCTCCGGCGTCGCGGCGCTGATGCCGCGATGCAGCCACTGCGATGCCGGGCGCATTCCACGGGAACGCATGTCGTCGGTAAAGCTGGTCAAGACCGACAGGGGCCGCTCGACGCACTTCCTACGGTTGACGAAGTTGCCGGAGCCCTGCCGCTGGTCCAGCAATCCTTCCTCCGCCAGGATCTGGAGCGCTTTCCGGACGGTCACCCGCGACACTCCGAAGCGTTCCGCGATCTCCCGCTCGCCCGGCAGGACATCCTGGTCGGCCAGAGCGCCCTGGACGATGAGCTGACGCAGATGGCCGGCCAGTTGCAGATACAGGGGCAGCGGCCGGTCACTGGAAACGGCGGTCAGGTCGAATGGATACCGGCCGTCCGATACCACCGTCATGGGCAGTTACTCCTCAACCGCGTCTTTGATCGCCGTCTCTATAATACCAAAGTAATACCAATTGACAACACGAGGTGTTAAGAACCCCGAAGAAATTTCATGGTCACACTACGCCCAAAGGGCGGAAATGCCGGACCCCCCACCGGTTTTTGCTGCTCATGGAGATCAAGGGACGGGAATCATAGTTAACTGGTCGTTACGTTTCAGTTAAACCCGTCCCGGATTTTGGCACCATTGGACTATGCCAATATAAAACCGCTTAAAAATGGAGAAAACAACGTCATGCCAGCAATGCCCCGCTCGCCGCCGTCCTGCACCCGGTCCTGATCGAAACCGGTGCAGAGGTCAGCGTGTTGCGCGGAGAGGGAAGAGGCGAAGGAGCCCCTATTCCCCCTGTTGATCAGGCGACGCGGACGGAGTTCGGGCGTCCCAAGTCGAACATTCGGTTGAGAACCTTGGTTGCGACAGCGACTTCGGTGGCGCGGGCCTCGTTGCTGTGGAAACGCAGTCCATCGCCGATGACCTGCTTCCAGCGCGAGAACTGGCCCGCGACGCGGGCTCTTTCGTTATAGCCGCTGTCCCGCTGCCAGGCCATTCGTCCCTTGGCGGCGATCGCCTGAATGTGGCGGTCGCGCTGGGTAGGATCGGTGTCAGCCGTTGGGCTGAGCACGGCATCGGCACGCGGTGGAACGAGCACCTTCGCGTCCGGATGGCACTCCTGCAGGGTGGTGTAGACTTTGGTTCTATCATAGCCGCCGTCACCCAGGAAGAGCTTTACCGGTTCGGCGATACGGTCGAGCAGCGGGTCGACCTGTGAGGCGTCATCGACGTCGCGGCCGGTCAGGACGGAGGCGACGATCCGGCCGGTCAGGACGGAGGCGACGATCCGGCCGGTCACCGCGTCAAAAACGATATGCAGTTTGCGCCAAGAACGCCGCCTGCTGGCACCGTGCTTCTCGGGAGCATATCAAAGCTTGGGAGATGCTCAGCCTGCCATGGCGAGAGCTGGATC
>NZ_JCACHA010000088.1:0-4021 GCF_059503625.1 Skermanella sp. | reverse complement strand
CCAGCTCCTGATGCTGTCGTTCGCCCTGCTCGCAGCCGCGGAGTGGGTAAGGCTGGTCGAGCCGGAACGGACCCTCGCGATTGCCTTGCTGGCAATCGGCGCCGTCGGCGCGGTCCTCGTAGTCGACTTCGTCGCCGGGGTCGAGTTTTCGCTCGGATTGGCGGCTTTGCTGACGGTGGCCCTGTTCGTGGCGGCAACGGTCGGGCATGCACAGCATCGCCGTCTCCTGGCTTTTGGAATTCCATACATCGTCTTCGGCAGTCTTTCCCTGCTTTGGGTGCGGGGCATCGCGGAAGACGGGCTGGGACTGCTCATCTACCTGCTGTTTGCCGTCTGGGCCACCGACATCGGGGCCTATGCTGCCGGGAGGACGATCGGCGGGCCTAAGCTGGCACCTCGTATAAGTCCGAAAAAGACGTGGGCGGGACTGATCGGCGGAATGGTCAGCGCCGCTATCTTCGGTGCCGGCGTGGCAGTTGCCTGTGGCGCCGCCAGACCCGGGTTCGCCGCAGTGCTGGCAGCTGTCCTGGCCGTTGTAAGTCAAGCCGGCGACTTCTTCGAGTCGGGCGTCAAGCGTTACTTCGACAAGAAGGACAGCGGGCATCTCATCCCCGGACATGGCGGTTTGCTTGACCGCGTAGACGGGCTTATTGTCGCAGCGCCGGTCTTTGCGCTGTTCCACGCGACCCTGGGGAAAGTTCTCGAATGGTGGTAGCCGCCGCCCAACATATCGATTCGCCGAATCAACCTCGGCATGTGACGGTTCTCGGATCGACCGGGTCCGTCGGACGCAACACGGTGGAACTGATCGCCCGCGATCCGGACGCCTATGTCGTCGAAGCGCTGACCGCCGGCCGTAACGTCGCCCATCTGGTCGAGCAGGCGCGCGCACTGCATCCCAAACTTGCCGTGATCGCCGATCCAGCCGGATACGAGCCGCTGCGCGACGCCCTTGCCGGCACCGGGATCGAGGTCGCGGCCGGACCCGAGGCGGTCGTCGAAGCTGCCCAGCGGCCTGCCGAATGGGTGATGGCGGCAATCGTCGGCGCAGCCGGCTTGGAGCCGACTCTGGCCGCGACGCGCCGCGGCGCCATCGTCGCCTTCGCCAACAAGGAATGCCTCGTCTGCGCCGGCCCACTTATGATGGACCTCGTGCGCGACAGCGGCGCCACGCTGCTGCCGGTGGACAGCGAGCATAACGCGATCTTCCAGGTTTTCGACTTCGAGCGGCGCGAGACGATCCGCCGCCTGATCCTGACGGCATCGGGAGGACCGTTCCGCCAGGCCGATCGGGCGACCATGGCCGCGGCCTCACCGGCTCAGGCTTGCGCTCATCCGACCTGGAGCATGGGTGCCAAGATCTCGGTCGACAGTGCGACGATGATGAACAAGGGCCTCGAGATCATCGAGGCGCATTTTCTCTTCGCCATGCAGGAAGACCGCATCGACGTTCTGGTCCATCCCCAGTCGGTCATTCACAGCATGGTTGAATATGTGGACGGTTCGGTCCTGGCTCAGCTCGGCACGCCCGACATGCGTACACCCATCGCTTTCTCGCTCGGCTGGCCGAGCCGGATCGAAGCGCCTGCCGCACGGCTTGATCTGCTGACTGCCGGAGCGCTCACGTTCGAGGCGCCTGACCCGGTCCGTTTCCCGGCGCTGCGGCTGGCCCGCCACGCCTTGCAAAGCGGCGGGGGCACTCCTACAATTTTGAACGCGGCGAACGAAGTAGCTGTCCAGGGCTTTCTAGATGGCCGGATCGGTTTTCTCGACATCGAAGCCGTGGTCGAAGGAACGCTGGAGAAGCTGCCTTATTGCCGCCTCGATAATTTGGATACGGTACGCCATATCGATGCCGAAGCCCGCCGCGAGGCGGGTATGATCGTGGCCCGGCGAAACGACGAAACCTGAACCGCGGGCGGTTGGAGAACCAATGGAATTCCTCGGCGGTCTGTGGACCTACGTCATCCCTTTTCTGGTCGTGCTGACCGTCCTCGTGTTCGTTCACGAGCTGGGGCACTACTGGGTAGCACGACGCAACGGGGTGCGGATCGAAACCTTCTCGATCGGCTTCGGACCGGAACTGTTCGGGCGTACCGACAAGGCGGGTACGCGCTGGAAAATCAGCGCCATCCCGCTCGGCGGATACGTCAAGATGTTCGGCGACGCGGATGCCGCCAGCACACCCAGCGGTGCCGTCCGGTCGATGACGCCGGCCGAGCGGGAGATCTCATTTTTTCACAAGCGTCTCGGCCAGCGCGCCGCCATCGTGGCGGCCGGTCCCATCGCTAACTTCCTGTTCGCGATCATCGGCCTGACGCTGCTTTTCTCGATCTACGGCCAGCCCTTCACGCCGGCCGACATAGGGTCGGTTCAGCCGGAAAGCGCCGCTGCCCAGGCCGGCATGCTGCCGGGCGACGTCATCGTCGAGGTCGACGGCCAAGCGATCGAGCGGTTCGAGGAAGTGCAGCAGATCGTCCGGTTCAACCAGGGCACTCCGCTGGCGCTCGTCGTCCAGCGCGACGGGCAGCGGCTTCCCATCAGCGTAACGCCGCAGGTGACCACGGTCACTGACCGCATGGGCAATTCCCATACCATCGGGCTTCTCGGTATCGGCCGTGCCGGCATGGAATACCGCCGCCACGATCCGGTGACCGCGCTTTGGCAGGCAGGACGCGAGACCGTCAACCTGACGGTGGGGACGCTAGGCGCGGTAGGCCAGATGGTGAGCGGTTCCCGCGGAACCGAGGAACTGGGCGGGCCGCTGAGAATTGCCCAGATGTCGGGCGAGGTGGCGCAAAGCGGCATCGTGGCACTGATATGGTTCATGGCCATTCTGTCTGTGAATTTGGGACTGATAAACCTTTTCCCCATCCCGATGCTGGACGGTGGCCACTTGTTGTTCTATGCCGTTGAGGCGATCCGTGGTAAGCCCCTCGGCGATAGGGCTCAGGAGTATGGCTTTCGGATCGGGCTGGCGCTGGTGCTTACCTTGATGGTGTTCGCGACGTGGAACGACCTGGTGCATCTTCGTGTCGTCGATTTTTTCCGTGATCTGATTTCCTGACGGGATAAGTAGTTTTATTGGGGGTCTGAGTTGGGGCTGAACAGGTTTATGGCGGCCTGCCTGCTGGCTGCGTGCGCGACCACGGCGACATCCGCGATTGCGCTGGCTCAGGGGCTTGGTCAGGGGCAGCCGACGACGGTGGCGCAGGCCAATTTTTCAGGCGGCAACATTGCGGGCATTCGGGTCGAAGGCACACAGCGGATTGAGCCGGCCACCGTCCGCTCGTATCTGGTCGTCAAGCAGGGCGATCCCTTCAATCCGCAGCGGATCGACGACTCGCTGAAGGCGCTTTTCGCCACCGGTTTGTTCGCCGACGTGACCCTCCGCCGCGACGGCAATACCCTTGTCGTCAATGTGGCCGAGAACCCGATCATCAACCGGATCGCCTTCGAAGGCAACAAGCGGATCGAGGACGCCGACCTGGAGCGCGAAGTCCAGCTTCGTCCCCGCGTCGTCTATACGCGCACCCGCGTCCAGAACGACGTGCAGCGCTTGCTGGAAGTCTACCGTCGTAGCGGCCGGTTCGCGGCGACGGTCGAGCCTAAGGTCATCCAACTCGACCAGAATCGGGTGGATCTGGTTTTCGAGATCGATGAGGGCGCCCGTACCGGCGTCCGCAAGATCAACTTCGTCGGCAACGAGATGTTCAGCGACAGCAAGCTGCGGGAAGAGATCCAGACCCGCGAGTCTCGCTGGTACCGTTTCCTGACGACCGACGACACCTACGATCCGGATCGGCTGACGTTCGACCGCGACAAGCTTCGCCGTTTCTATCTTTCGCGCGGCTATGCCGACTTCCGCGTCGTTTCCGCCGTGGCGGAGCTGACGCCCGACCGCGACGGCTTCTTCATCACCTTCACGGTGGAGGAGGGCGAGCGCTACAAGTTCGGCAAGATCGGCGTGGAGACGGAACTTCGCGACCTGAACCCGGACCTTCTGAAGGACCGGCTGACC
>NZ_JCACHA010000087.1:0-4038 GCF_059503625.1 Skermanella sp. | reverse complement strand
CCTACAAGATCAAGAAGAACCGCAAGGGCCATTACGTCCTGTTCAATCTCAATGCTCCCGCAGCCGCGGTTGCCGAGATGGAACGGAACATGAGCATCAGCGAAGACATCCTGCGCTTCATGACCGTGCGCGTGGATGAGCTGGAAGCCGGCCCGTCCGCCATGATGCAGAGCCGGAACGAGCGCAGCGAACGTGGTGATCGCGGCGACCGCGGTGATCGTGGCGACCGTGGCGGCCGCCGCTTCGACGGCGATCGTGGTGACCGCGGCGACCGTGGCCCCCGTCCCCCCCGCCGCACTGAATTCGAAGGAGAGCAGGCATGAGTGCCGCACCGTCCGCTGGTGGCCGCTCGGGTGGCGGTCCGCGTCGTCCGTTCTTCCGCCGTCGCAAGACCTGCCCGTTCTCGGGTCCGAATGCTCCGGCGATCGACTACAAGGACATCAAGCTGCTCTCGCGCTTCATTTCCGAGCGCGGCAAGATCGTACCGAGCCGCATCACCGCGGTTTCCACCAAGAAGCAGCGCGAGCTGGCGCGGGCGATCAAGCGCGCCCGTTTCCTGGCCCTGCTGCCCTACGTGGTGAAGTAAGCATCCACAAGGCATGGGTCCGGAACAACGGCGACGAAGGTAGAGCGGTGCTATGACCAAGGCCCTGCTGATGTCCATCGGCGGTGGCGTGCTCAGCGCGCTGCTCTATCTATCTGTCGTTACCGGCGGCATGGGGGCCTTGATTCTGGCCTATCTGGCGCCGCTGCCGTTGCTGATGGTCGGACTGGGCACCGGGTTGAGGCCATTCGCCGTCGCGGCGACCGCAGCTGTCGTGGTGGTCGGTCTCTTCGGCGGCGTCCTGTTCGGTATGACCTACGCGGTTGCCAATGGTCTTCTCGTCGCGGTGATCGTACGGCAGGCATTGCTGGCGAGAGCCGGCCCCGACGGCAGCCTGGAATGGTATCCGCCCGGTCTTCTGCTGGTCGTGACGACCGGATTGGGACTGGCGGGTCTGCTGGCGGCGGCATTGGTGACGCTCGGCGATCCGGCCGGACTTGAAGGCAGCGTTCGGCAATTCCTGGTGATGGGCTTCGGCGACGCGGCTGCGGGCACCGGAGGAGATGCGGAGTCGGGGGTGACGCAAGTCATCGACAGCTTCGCGCAGATCTTCCCGGGAATGGTGGTGGTGTCTTGGCTGACCATGGCCATCATCAATGCCGCCCTGGCACAGGGCGTCCTGATGCGGTTCGGCCGCAACCTGCGTCCTCCGATGCGGGTGACCGAGGTCGAGTTGCCGCACTGGATGCCGATGTTGCTGGCTGCTGCCGGCCTGTTGGCTCTGGTCGGTGGCGACGGGCAGCTGGGATATCTGGCGCTGAACGTCGTGATCGTGCTGCTGGTGCCCTTCTTCTTTGCCGGTTTGGCGGTAGTTCACGCCTTTGCCGGCGGGCGACAGGCCCGGACCCTGTTGCTTGTGGTGTTTTACTTCTTTCTGCTGGTGTCCGGCTGGCCGATAGCACTGGTTATCGGCCTTGGTGTGATTGAGCAATGGGCCGGGCTGCGCCGGCGGTTCGCCCGGACCGGCCCGGATCAGGAGAGCTAGTGATGGAAATCGTTCTGTTGGAACGGGTCGAGAAGCTCGGCCAAATGGGTCAGGTCGTCAACGTACGGCCTGGCTATGCGCGTAACTACCTGCTGCCGCAGAAGAAGGCTCTGCGCGCCACGAAGGCCAATCTGGCGTTCTTCGAGACGCAGAAGGCCGAACTTCAGGCCCGCAACCTGGAGCGCCGGAAGGAAGCCGAGCAGGTTTCCGAGAAGATGAAGGGCCTCGTGGTCATCATCACCCGGCAGGCTGCCGAATCGGGCATGCTGTACGGCTCGGTCAACGGCCGCGACATCTCCGATGCCGTGACCGCCGAAGGCTTCGTGATCGAGCGCAATCAGGTCGCGATCAACGATCCGATCAAGAGCCTGGGCCTGTTCGACGTCCGCGTCATCCTGCACCCCGAAGTCAGCGTCAACGTGAAGGTGAACGTCGCCCGTTCGCTGGAAGAGGCGCAGATGCAGGCACAGCGCGGCGGCATGGTCACCACGGCCGACCTGCTGGCGGAAGAGGAAGAAGCCGAAGCGGCCGCCGCTGCTGCTTCCGCCGAAGAGGAAGAGGAAGACACGGAAGCCTGATCGACCGGGCTTTCGCGTACCTACTCCGAGATGGAAAAAGCGCCGGCTGTGGCAGCCGGCGCTTTTTTCGTGTCCAGCCTCGGCTGGGGAAGGTTTGCAATCGATGCCCTAGCCGTGGGCTGTCGTCAGGTAGGACCCGATCGTCTCATCCTGGGCGGCAGGCTGGGTATCCTGGCCCGATGCGGGAGCGTTCAGCATCAGGGAACCGAGGATGATCCCGATTATCAGACCGGCGACCGCGCCAAGGTGACCGCCGCTCTCGGATTCGGTGGATTTCTGTTCATCGTACTTCATCACTGCCTCTCTACAACTGTCTGACCAACAGGGTTGCCAGTCAGATGTTGCGATCGGCCTAACAATAGGGTTTTAGTAGTATTCGACCTGCCGTGCTTCGTAATCGCGCTCCATGTCGCGCCAAGCGGCGTCTTCGGGATCGCTATCGAAATCCTCGACTATCTCTTCCATGTCGTAGTCCGAGTCGCGAAGCACCTCGATCATGAACTCGACCTGATCGGCCCGCAGACCGATCTTCCGAGCCATCTCCGGCATGTCGCGCCCTTCCCGCACATACTGCGCGACATTGCGAATCCGGCGGAAGACGTCTTCCTCCATCTCGGGATCGTAGGCGAAAACGTCGAGGAACTTGCGGGTCCAGGCACCGTCGCTCTCGAACCCGAATCGCAACTGCACCTCGTGCCGGTTTGCGATCAGCCGCGCCAGTTCGATCTGAGCCGGCGTCGGACGATCTTCACCATCTCCAGATTTCCGGGCCACGTCGAACATATCCCATTATTGCCTGTCCGGTCGGGCGACAGAGTTAATGCACCGCCGCCCAACGCCATACTGGCACCCGCCAAACGTCATTGCGAGCGTTAATTTCCTTCATGTTAACAGGCTGTGGATAACTTCATTAGCCGGGTTCCACAAGCTGTGCACAGCCGCCATGACTATGACAGTAACCATTGCTCTGGTAGTCTCCGGCTCATGGAAACCATGACCACAGATCCTCGCACTGCCCGCAATACGGACGCGTCCGGCCGGCGTTCCAGCTACCGTGTCACCCCGCACAACGCGGAGGCGGAGCAGGAACTGCTGGGCGCCATCCTGACCAACAACAAGGCTTATGAGAAGGTCGGCGAGTTCCTGAAGCCGGAGCACTTCTACGATCCCGTCCATAGCCGCATCTTCGAGACGATCCACGCGCTGATCCAGCGCGGCGAGATCGCCGACCCGGTTACGCTGAAGGCCTATTTCGAGACCGACCCGGCGCTGGAAAGCGTCGGCGGCGCCGGATACCTCGGCGAACTGGCCGGCAGCGTCATCTCGGTCGTGAATTCCGAGCACTATGGCCGAATCATCCACGACCTGTACCTTCGCCGCCAGCTCATCGACATGGGCGAGGACATGGTCAATGAGGCCTATAGCCATAACCTGGAGGGCGCGGCGCTCGATCAGATCGAGGGAGCTGAAAAGAAGCTATTCGATCTGGCGACGACCGGCGACATCCAGGGCGGCTTCCAGCCGTTCAGCCAGTCTCTCCGCGTCGCCATCGACATGGCGGAGGAAGCGTTCAAGCGCGACAGCCAGGTCACCGGCGTCACCACAGGCCTGATCGACCTGGACCGCAAGCTGGGAGGCCTCCACCCCTCCGACCTTCTGATCCTCGCCGGCCGTCCTTCCATGGGTAAGACGGCGCTGGCGACCAACATCGCGTTCGCGGCGGCCAAGGCGCATATGCGGACGAACGGCAGCGAAGGCGCGGGCGTCGCCTTCTTCTCGCTGGAAATGTCGGCCGAACAGCTCGCCACCCGTATTCTGGCCGACGAAGCGCAGGTCGCTTCGGAAAAGATCCGGCGCGGCGACCTGAAGCC
>NZ_JCACHA010000086.1:904-4045 GCF_059503625.1 Skermanella sp. | reverse complement strand
GATCGAGGGATCCCACCAGACCAAGGCAGCGAGCTAGCTCATGCTCGCTTGGGTTGCGAAGCAGGCGCCCATCCGGGCACAGCACGATCGGCAGCTCATCGGGACCGACGCCAAACCGCTCGACGAGCGCCCTCGCCTCCGGATCGATGGCCGGATCCAGGCTCTGGTGGGGATGACCGTTGCGCGACAGGAACCCGGCCAGCCGCAGCACGTCGCCGTGACCCGAAGACCCGACGATCACCGGCCCGCCGGTGCCCAACTCCAGCAGCCCCATGCGGCGCAGGATCAGCGCCCGCATGATGCGTTCGCCAAGCTCCGCTTCGGCGACCAGCACGGCCCGCAGATTCTCGGGCGGGATGATCAAGGCCTCCACAGGCTCGATGGCATCGGCCTGAACTATCATAGGCCGGCCCGAGAGCTGGGCGATCTCGCCGATAAACTCCCCCGCCTCGTGCGTGGTGATCAGCCGGCGCTGTCCAGCCTCAGTCTGGCTGATCTCCACCCGCCCAGCCAGAACCACCGTGAGACCATGGCCGACATCGCCGATCCTGCACAGGATTTCACTTGCTACATAGCGGCGGATCTGGCCGAACCGGCGCAGACGCTGGATTTCAACCCCGTTCAGCACAGGGAAAACCTGCTCCCGGCGGGTCTCGTTGATCGACGGTCCTGTGGCAGTCATGATCAGCTTCCTTAACCGTTGGGACAAACTCTAGCCTAAGTTCCGCCGGTAAGATCGGGGCGAGTGGCCGGTGAGCTGCCGGAACAGCGCCGAGAACCGGCTCGGGCTGCCATACCCAACCGCAGCCGCCACATCGCTGACGGATAGGGAGGGATCAGCCAACCGCGCCTTGGCGAGCTCGATGCGGCGGGTCATTTGGTAGCGATGCGGCGGCTCGCCGACGGCCTGCTTGAACGCCCGGCAGAAGTGATAGGGGCTGAGTTGGGCAATTGCCGCCAACTCGACCAGGGTGATGTCCTCAGCTAGGTGGTCTTCGATGTACTCGCAGACGATCCGGCAACGCCAACTTGCGAGTCCTCCCTTCACCTGGGACAGCCCGCCAGCGCCGCCGCGGGTCTGTGACAGGCCGATCGCCTGACTGCGCATGATTTCCGAGATTAGGATCACGGCGAACGACTCCATATATATGCGAGTATGTATTTCCGGCTGCGCTAGAATTTGCTGCAGGCGCATCATCATCTGCCCCAAAAACGGGTGCTCGAAATGCAGCATCGGGACCAACTCACCAGTCCCATCGTTCGGCCATGTGCACACCGATGGATCGATATAGGCAGCCGTGAACGCTATTGGGCTCGTTGCCGGTTGCGCCCATCCCTGCAGTCGGCAGCCGGCTGGGATGAAAATCAGCTTACCTCGGCCGTTCCGCAAAGTTGATCGCGGCAGGCTATCGACGATGGTTTCCCCGTCCTTGCGATAGGCATTCAACAAAGCGACGTAGTGGTGGCTGCTTTGAAGGGTGAAGTCGTGTGGCTTCGGACGCAATATGGTAACATGCTCAGCCAGCAACGTGTCCCACCGGTAGTCTAGCCGCAAGGTTTCGGACATCGAGCGGTGATGAAATCGCAGGTCGACGGCATGATCTAGGCCCATCTGCACCTCTGTGTTGCTTGGAACACCGTGCGACATTCGTCGCTGGAACTCGTTACTGGAAACTACAGCGACGTGCGCTAAATTTGAAGCGCCCGTACCAGTGTCCTCGCATTGCTGGGCGACATCACGCTCCAAAGCGATCCAGATTTAACGCGATCCGCTGTAGATGCCAGAATGTACGTCGACGATCACAGGCAGTGGTTACTTCAATACAGAGGGTGGGTGTTCGTCAACTGAGTGATCAAGGCTGTACAAATGTAACTGTTCACCCCTCCGTCACCTGGCACCACGTTGAAAGAAGAATTCCAGCGTCTTTACGGAGGAGAAGCGCGTCCTCGGTGGGAACGGAATCGATAAGTCCGAGCACCGGATTGTCAGAACGGATCTCGGTGACTGCCATCTTTATAACGCTGAGCTTGCGCATGATAAAGGCTGGCGCAGTCCTGATCTGGAAAATTTCAGCTAGCGCGCTGACCGATGGCGCCAGTTCCCCCGCCATGGTCATCCTGTTTCCACCCACTTTGCCTGTGTTCGCGCATGTGATCTGCTCCCCACAGGGTAGCCCATGTTGAATTATAGTTCAGTGTCGGCCATTGCACAATGGGGAGCCTAACTGGCAAAGCTGTGACCCTACGACTCACGGCCAGACAGGAGGCCCATCGACCTGCAGGCCAGCTACTAGCCCAACTTAGCTTATGCGATTGAATAATACCTGTACAACTAATAGACAAAATATAAATGAATACACTGATATAAATCATTAGTTGAGGTCAGGGTTGCTAATATGCACAAATAAGATCTTGATGCGCGCAGCGAGACTGTTGTTCATCGCGCTCCCCAGAGGCGGGCTCCCCAGAGGCGGGTTGACTCACCAATTTTATACCTTCGAGCAGATATCGTCTCTAGGATTCCCCCACAGCCACTTACACCCTGCCGTAATAAAGATTTCTTCAAGTCATGAACGGAGCGGCTTGAAATTCCACTTCCTCGGCCCAAACAGCAAGATTCCGCAATTGCCGACAGATTTCCGCAATCGCGTTCTAACACCACACCGGCAACAGGGGGTATTTTCTGCCGCAGAATAAAGAGTACAAGCACCCAAGCCGCCGCTCGAGACTGGAACACAATCAGGCATCTGCCGCGATGGACGTCCGCGATGAGATCATCTCCCGTTTCGGCTCGCTGTGCCTTAAGGGAGTGAACACGTGTCCACCACGCAGGCTGAATTCCCTCTCGATCCCGTCAATCCGTCACGTCGGACCATGCTCGCCAGTGCCGCATGGTTACTCACGGCCTCAACTGTGGCGACTCCGGCCCTAGTCGCCACTCCCGACTATGCGGCGGCGCAGCCCGTTTCCGCCCAGCCACCGAAAGGATCAGCGATGACGACGATCACGACCAAGGACGGCACGCAAATCTACTACAAGGACTGGGGCCAAGGGCAGTCGGTGGTATTCAGCCATGGCTGGCCGCTCAACGCCGATGCCTGGGAGGACCAAATGTTCTTCCTGGCGAGCAACGGCTACCGC
>NZ_JCACHA010000086.1:0-894 GCF_059503625.1 Skermanella sp. | reverse complement strand
GCTGGTCCAGGGGGGATATCGCTGCATCGCCTATGACCGCCGCGGCCATGGCCGCTCCAGTCAGACCTGGCACGGCAACGATCTGGATACCTATGCCGACGACCTTGCCGAACTCGTCCAGGCGCTCGACCTGCGGGATGCATTCCATATCGGCCATTCCACGGGGGGTGGCGAAGTCACCCGCTACATCGGCCGGCACGGCACCTCGCGGGTTGCTAAGGCCGTGCTGGTCAGCGCCATTCCGCCATTCATGCTCAAGACGGAAGCCAATCCCACTGGCCAGCCAAAGGAGAATTTTGACAAGCTTCGCGCAGCCGTGCTAGCCGATCGAACCCAGCTCTGGAGGGATCTCAGTCTGCCGTTCTACGGATACAACCTGCCGGGCGCCAAGGTGTCGGAAGGCGTACGCGAGCAGTTCGTACACCAATCCATGATGGCTGGCTTTCCGGCGTCGTATCTGGGCATCACGGCGTGGTCGGAGACGGACCTCACCGAGGATCTGAGAAAGTTCAACGTTCCGACGCTCATCATCCACGGCGACGACGACCAGATCGTGCCGATTGCCAACTCGGCCTTGCGGTCCGCGAAGATCATCCCGAATGCAACGCTCAAGATCTACGAGGGCGGTTCGCATGGAATTGCCACAACCCACAAGGATCGGCTCAACCAGGATCTGCTTGCGTTCATCAAGGGGTGAACCGGGCATTCCAAGGTGGGCCGCCAAAGCGCGCCCTCGGACATCGCTTATGCCTCATCGATTGTCACGTCCATCCCTCCCCTGTTGAAACGGTCGAGGAAGATCTCATGGCCTATGCTCACCAACCCCAACTCTCGCGTCGTGGCTTCTGCCTCTGCTGCCTCGGCTCGGCGACCTTTGCGGCCTCCGGTGCTTGG
>NZ_JCACHA010000085.1:0-4052 GCF_059503625.1 Skermanella sp. | reverse complement strand
CCCGATCCAGATCGCGCTGTGGAAGTCGGCCCCGGCACTGGCCGCCGGCAACGCGATGATCTTCAAGCCCAGCGAAGTGACCCCCCTCAGCGTCCTGAAGCTGGCCGAAATCTACACCGAAGCCGGTCTGCCCGACGGCGTCTTCAATGTCGTCCAGGGCGACGGACGGGTCGGAGCGCTGCTGGCCGAGCATCCCGGCATCGAGAAGATCTCCTTCACCGGCGGCGTCGAAACCGGCCGCAAGGTGATGGCTTCGGCCGGCGGTTCCTCGCTGAAGGAAGTGACGATGGAATTGGGCGGCAAGTCGCCGCTGATCGTCTTCGCCGACGCCGACCTCGACCGTGCCGCCGACATCGCGATGATGGCGAACTTCTACAGTTCCGGTCAGGTCTGCACCAACGGCACCCGCGTCTTCGTCCACAGCTCGGTCATGCCCGACATCGAAGCCCGGCTGCTGGAGCGGGTGAAGCGCATCCGCCTCGGCGATCCGCTCGACCCGGAGACCAATTTCGGCCCGCTCTCCAGCTTCGGCCATATGGAAAAGGTGCTCCGCTACATAGCGCTGGGCCGCGAGCAGGGCGCCCGGCTGCTGGCCGGCGGCAACCGCGTCCAGCGCTCCCCCTTCGACAAGGGCGCCTTCGTCGAACCGACGATCTTCACCGATTGCCGCGACGACATGTCGATCGTGCGCGAGGAAATCTTCGGTCCGGTCATGAGCCTGCTGACCTTCGATTGGGAAGAAGAGGTGATCCGACGAGCCAACGCCACCTCCTACGGCCTAGCCGCCGGTCTGGTGACGGAGAGCCTGAACACGGCGCACCGGGTGATCCACCAGCTCGAAGCCGGTATCTGCTGGATCAACAGCTGGGGCGAGTCCCCGGCGGAAATGCCGGTCGGCGGCTACAAGCAGTCCGGTATCGGCCGCGAGAACGGCACCGGCACGCTGGAGCACTACACCAGGATCAAGTCGATCCAGGTCGAGCTTGGGGCCTTCCAGTCCGTCTTCTGATCTTCCGTATTTGCGGCAGGCCGCCTTTCAGTCCTTTGAACGCCCAGGGTTTTCCAGGAGGAATTGAACTCATGACCACCATCAAGGAGTTCGACTACATCATCGTCGGCGCTGGATCGGCCGGCAATGTCCTGGCTGCGCGGCTGACCGAGGACGAAGGCGTCAGCGTCCTGCTGCTGGAGGCGGGCGGTCCCGACTACCGTCTGGACTTCCGTACCCAGATGCCGGCAGCATTGGCCTTTCCGCTCCAGGGCCGGCGCTACAACTGGGCCTTCCTGACCGATCCCGAGCCCCACATGAACAACCGCCGCATGGAATGCGGGCGGGGCAAGGGGCTTGGCGGCTCCTCGCTGATCAACGGCATGTGCTACATCCGGGGCAACGCGCTGGACTACGACAACTGGGCCAACGAGTTCGGCCTGGACGGCTGGAGCTACCGCGACTGCCTGCCCTACTTCAAGAAGGCGGAAAGCCGCGACATCGGCCCCAACGAGTATCACGGCGGCGACGGCCCGGTCAGCGTCGCCACCCCGAAGAACCACAACAATCCGCTTTACCACGCCATGATCGAGGCGGGCGTCCAGGCTGGATATCCGCACACCGACGATCTGAACGGCTATCAGCAGGAAGGTTTCGGCCCGATGGACCGGACCGTCACGCCGAACGGCCGGCGCGCCAGCACGGCGCGGGGATATCTCGACATGGCGAAGGGCCGCCCCGGCCTGACCATCGTCACCCATGCGCTGACCGACCGCATCCTGTTCGACGGCAAGCGCGCCATCGGCGTCGCCTACCTGCACAAGGACGAGCCGGTCACGGCGCATGCCCGCCGGGAAGTGCTGGTCTGCGCCGGCGCCATCGCGTCGCCGGCCATCCTCCAGCGCTCCGGCCTCGGCGCCTCCACGCTGCTGAACGAGCTGGGCGTTGCGCAGGTGGCCGACATTCCCGGCGTCGGCGCAAATCTCCAGGATCACCTGGAGATGTACCTGCAATATGAATGCACCCAGCCGATATCATTGTATCCGGCGCTGAAATGGTACAACCAGCCGGCCATCGGGGCGGAGTGGCTGTTCATGGGCACCGGCACGGGAGCCAGCAACCAGTTCGAGGCAGGCGGCTTCATCCGGTCGGACGAGAGCTTCGCCTGGCCGAACATCCAGTACCATTTCCTGCCGGTCGCGATTAACTACAACGGCAGCAACGCGGTCAACGCCCACGGCTTCCAAGCTCATGTCGGGTCCATGCGTTCGCCCAGCCGGGGCCGCATCCGCGCCAGGTCCAGGGACCCGCGCGAAGCGCCGAGCATCCTGTTCAACTACATGTCCGAGGAGCAGGACTGGCAGGAATTCCGCGCCGGCATCCGGATCACCCGCGAGATCATCAGGCAGAAGGCGCTGGACCCCTATCGCGGGCGGGAGATCAGCCCCGGCGTCGATTTCCAGTCCGACGCCGAGCTGGACGAGTTCGTCCGCCAGCACGGCGAGACGGCGTACCACCCGTCCTGCTCCTGCCGGATGGGCACCGACGACATGGCCGTGGTGGACGGGCAGGGCAGGGTCCACGGCGTCGAAGCGCTGCGGGTGATCGACGCGTCGATCATGCCGCTGATCACGACCGGCAATCTCAACGCCCCGACCATCATGATGGCCGAGAAGCTGGCCGACGCGATCCGGGGACGTGCCCCCCTGGTGCGGGCCGACGTGCCCTATTTCGTCGCCGGCGACACTCCGGCGCGGCGTCAGGGAGAGTTGCCGGCCTATCGTTCGGCCGGCTGAGCTTAGCGCTTTCGGATGATGCTTGCGGCGGCTCTTGCTTTTGGGACGCACTGAAGATGAATGTTTCGAGACAAAGCTGATTGGTGATCCACACGTACTGGAGAGGTCTCTCGTTCCATGGGCCAAGTCGTGAGCACGCCTGAGACTGTGGGGTTCCTGCTGGTTCCCCGGTTCTCGATGATCGCGTTCACGGCGGCCCTGGAGCCGCTTCGGCTGGCCAACCACATCAGCGGCCGGCAACTATACCGCTGGGTGCTGCTCTCGCCTGAAGGCGGGGTGGGGGAGGCCAGTTGCGGCCTCCGCATCGCGGTGGATCACGCGATGGACGCGGCGCCCGCATTTCCCACGCTCATCGTGTGCAGCGGCGTCGACGGGCACTGGTACGACGACCGACGCGTCCTGTCCTGGCTGCGCCGCCGGGCGGCGGAGGGCGTGGACCTGGGATCGGTCTGCACCGCCAGCCATATCCTTGCCCGCGCCGGGCTGCTCAACGGCTACCGCTGCACGATCCATTGGGAAAACCTGGCGGGCTTTACCGAGACCTATCCGGAGATCGAGGCGACCGGCGAGCTGTTCAACATCGACCGCAATCGCTTCACCTGCGCCGGCGGCACCGCCGCGATGGACATGATGCTGTACCGCATCGCCACCACCCATGGCGAGAAGCTGGCGGTGTCCATCGCCGAACAGCTCCTCCACGACAAGATCCGCCAGGGCTCGGTGCGCCAGCACGTCGCGATCCAGCCCAATCCCGGCATCGACCGCGAGGAATTGGCCGCCGCCGTCAAGCTGATGCAGGAGAACATCGAGGAGCCGCTCGACCTTCTGGCCCTGTCGGCCCAGCTCGGCCAGTCGCGCCGCAACGTCGAGCGGCTGTTCCGCAAGTTCATGAACTGCTCGCCCGCCCGCTACTACCTGGGCCTGCGGCTCCAGCGCGCGCGCCAGCTTCTCTGCCAGACCAAGATGTCGGTCATGGAAGTGGCGATAAGCTGCGGCTTCGTGTCCGCGACCCATTTCAGCAAGTGCTACCGCGACTACTTCGGCGTGGCCCCGCGCAACGACCAGAGCAGCCACCGGGTCCGCCACCTGATCGAGCCGGTCCGGCAGATGGCAGGCGTCAAATGAACGCCATATGGGACCGGAGCCACGACCACAGCCACGGGCGCGCCGGCCTGTCGGTCGGGTTCATCCTGACCAACAACTTCACGCTGACGGCGCTCTCCACCTTCATGGACGCGTTGCGGCTTGCAGCCGACGACGGCGACGGC
>NZ_JCACHA010000084.1:3494-4055 GCF_059503625.1 Skermanella sp. | reverse complement strand
TACTCATGATGCTGGTGGGGATCTCGTTGTTTCTACGCTTGGCGCAGGCTGTATTCCGCCCAGGCGGCAAGGTGCTCTATCCATGCCCCCAGTGCGGGCTGCAGCGTCACGATCCTGATGCCGTCCACTGCAAAGCATGCGGCTATGTGCTGAACATCCCTGACGATGATGACTAGGAGACGGCAGTGAGAGGTCTGAGCTTCCTGAATACGAGGAACTCACCGTTTTCGGATAGCACCGATTAGCCCTCGCCGAGCGCGGTTCTGACCTGCTGCTCCTCGAGATCGAGCTCGGCGATCAACGCCCTCATGGCCTCGCTGTCGAGTTCATCCGTATGCTCGGCCAGAAGCTTCGCCCGCGCCGCCTCGATGGCTGTCAGGCGCAGGCCGAGCTGCGCTGTTCGGCGCTGGGTAGCCGTCTCGGCGTCACCCCGCATCTGGTCGGCCTGCTTCGCGCGTACCCGCAGATCACGCAGCAGATCGTCGGCGGCGGCGGCCTGCTCTGGGTCGTCGAGCTGCTCCTTCACCGCGTCCATTGCTGCCACTGTGGCGGCGCTGCGGG
>NZ_JCACHA010000084.1:0-3484 GCF_059503625.1 Skermanella sp. | reverse complement strand
ATCGCCTCGGGAGTCACAGCCGGATTGACCGTCTCGTCCCCAGGCTCGCTCAGGCCAAGGCGGCGGATCAGGAGGCCGAGCGTCGTGCCCTGGAGGACCAGCGTCGCTAGGATCGCGCAGAATGCAAGGAAGACGATGATGTCGCGTTCCGGGAACTGCGCCGGCAGGGCCAGTGCCGCTGCCAGGCTGACCACCCCGCGCATACCGGCCCAGGCGAGCACCGTCGGATGGCTCCAGGGTGGCATCGGGTCACGCTGACGCAGGCTGGGTGACAGCGCCCTCGGCAGCCAGGTTGTCGGGAATACCCAGAGAAAGCGGCTGAGGATCAAAGCCACAGACACCGCCAGCCCAAGGCCGACGAGCTGATAAGGGTCGTACTGCTCCAGTCGGGCCACAATTCCGCGCAGTTGCAGGCCGATCAGGACGAACACTAGGGCGGTCAGCGTGAACTCGACGAAGCCCCACACTGCGTTCATCTCCAGGCGGGTGCGCGCCGTGAAGGCGGCATGCTGCTGCCGACCCAGGATCAAGCCGCAGGTCACGGCGGCGAGCACACCCGAGACGTGGAGGTGTTCGGCGGCAAAGTAGGCCGCAAAGCCGACGAGGAAGGAAACCAGGATGTCGAGCAGCGTGTCCTCAAGGTGGGTGAAGATCCACATCGCGGCACGGCCAGCCAGATAACCTACGATCACACCACCGCCGGCGGACGTCACGAACGACAGGGAAGCTTCGGAAACGGAAACCGCTCCGGCCAGGGTGGCGCCGATGGCGAAGCGGTAGAGGACCAGGGAGGAGGCATCGTTCAGCAGGCTCTCGCCTTCGAGCACCACGACCAGCCGCTTGGGCATGGAGAAGTTCTTCAGCACCGAGGCTGCCGCCACGGCATCGGGCGGGGCGACGATGGCGCCGAGGGTAATGGCGGCCCACCACGGCATGGTGGGAATCAGCAGCTTGGCAACGACCGCGACGACCAGCGTAGTGAATACGACAGCGCCGACCGCGAGGAACAGGATCGGCCTCAAGTTGGACCGAAATGCCGGCCAGTCGGTGCGGTAGGCGCTCGCTTGGAGGAGCGGCGGCAGAAACAGCACAAGAGCGAGCTGCGGATCCAGATCAACAGTCGGCAGGCCTGGGATTAGGGCCAGCGTCATGCCGCCAATGACCAGCACCACGGCCGCGGGTATGTTCAGGCGGCGGGCGACCAGCGCCAGGGCGACGCAGGCGGCCAGTAGGCCCAGCAGAATCTCGAAGATTGCCATATCACGGTTCCGGTTTCTCAGAGAGGCCGTAGGTCGCGTCGGCCCGGCATGACGATTGAAGTCATTCCGAGCAGTGACTGGTACAATCAAGATAAAGAGACATCCCGATCCCGCTGCTGTGTTCCGGCATCATGATTGCTGGCTTTGAAATTGGACAGCGGGAACCTGATCGGCATGCGGCCATTCCAGGCTCGCATGCCGATCTGCTTGATCCCGTACGAGAACCTATTCAGCGGAACCTGGCTTGGCCTTTTTGGCCTTCGCCTTCGCGGCAGGCTTCGTCCTGGCGACAGGCTGTTCCAACGCTTCGTCCGCACCAGCGTTCTCGCTAGCTGAGCTGGTTTGTTCAGCTTGCGGATTAGCGCCACTGCGGGCCAGCTGAGTCAAAAGCTCGTCTGTTTTCTTCTCTTCAGCCAGGGTTTCCTCCAGAAGCGTCGCCGCCTCGACCATGCCCAGCTGGCTGGCCCAGGTGCTGAGCGTGCCATAGCGCGCGATCTCGTAGTGCTCGACCGCCTGGGCGGCGCCGATCAGAGCAGCATCGGCAGCCGGGCTGTCGCCGAAATCCTCTAGGATCTCGGCCATTTCGGCGTTGAGACCCTGAATGGCCTCGCAGCTCTTGCCCCTCGCTGGCTTGTCCAGCAGCTCGAACACCTGCTCCAGACGTTCCACCTGGGTCCGGCTTTCCTCACGGTGCTGCTCGACAGCCTGCCGCAGGTCATCTGCCTTGGCTGCCTTGGCTGCTGTGCCCAGCATCCGCACCGCCTGCTTCTCGGCGTAGTAGACATCCTTGAGTGTTTCGAGGAACAGGTCGGCGAGGGTCTTTTCCTTGGTCGGCATCAATCAGGGGTCCTTGATGAGGAAGAATGCCAGTTCAACCCACTGCGCAGGGGGTGGTTCCTGCCCTGTTCGAAGCCGTGTCCGCGGCAGATGTTTAACCAAACGGTGTCCGCTTCGCTCAAGGGATATGTCACGCCCTCCACCTTCTCGACAGGTTCCGAGGAGGCCTGCTCGATCTCTCACCTTCTTGGACTCCTCTGTCCGGCGACGGCATCTCCGTGACACGACCAAAGGGATTGCGATCGACATAGTGAACTTCCTGAACTCTCGGATCCTGCGGTCCCGTCACGATCGAGCAGAAAATGATGTCTCTAGCCTGAACGTCCGCATAGCCGCCTTGGGCAAGGGTCGATCTCACCAGAAAAGCATCGGGCGAGCCGTCCGTCACCTGTACAAAGCCAAAGCTGTGGATCGGCGTCCACGCTTGGGCCACGAGCTGGGGCGGCTCAAACTGTTGATTTTTCAAGGAAGTAGAGCTGCCATGATTCATGGTAGCCCTCCATCGGCGCCGATAGAAGGCCACCTCTTGAAGCGAATTCGCAAGATGAATCAATGTGGTATGTGTAGTACGGTCATGGCCTAAGCTTGGACGCCGATCCACATGGCCCCTCCTTCAGGTGGCGACAAGTGCCGGAGGGGTGCTTGCGATCGTGCTGGCGTTACAGTACGTGGTCAGTTTAATAACGACATTCGTGCCGCCGGTGAACAGAATACTGGCGGCTCAGAAAGATCAGGCCGGCACGACCAAGGCCGCAGCGGCCGGCGTGATGACCTGGGCATCGACGCGCTCTATCGTCGGATTGGTTCTGGCGCTGTCGCTCCCAGCGACACTGCCCGACGGCCGACCGTTTGCCGAGCGAGACCTTATTGTCGTCATGGCGGCTTTCACTATCGTCGGCTCTATCGTCGTCCAGGGATTGACGCTGCGGCCAGCGGTGCGTCAAGCGGAGCTTGGGGTTGAGGACGAGAAGGCCGAAGAGAAAGTGGCGGAACGGGCCATGAGAGAAGCCTACCCGATCGGCGCCTCGGAGCGGAGCACGCCGGTCAATGGCTTCGATGCCGAACGCATGGCCCTGTTGCGGCTGCGGGAAGACAACAGCATCGGCGACGAGGTTCTGAGAAAGATGCTGCGTGAAACCGACCTGCGGTCACGAGCGGCAGAGAAAGACACCTTGCCAGGTGCGGGGCACCCGTTCACCTCCCCCGTCAGGCTGATAGCGGGATGGAGATATGGGGCAGGCCTTTGCGCGCCATTGCCAAGAGGTCGGTGATGTATTGCCACGGTTCGACACCGCGACGGCGACAGGTCTCGAAGACGCTCAGAGTGGCGGCGTAGGCCGCCGAGCCCTCCTCGGTGCGGGTGCCGTTGGAGATCCGCCGGGCGATGA
>NZ_JCACHA010000083.1:0-4066 GCF_059503625.1 Skermanella sp. | reverse complement strand
CAGACCAGGAGGATGAGCACCGCAGGAGCTACGAAGGGGAGCGTCCGTACCTTCTGTCCGGATCTTCGCACCGTCGGGGCCGGCTTGACGGCCCCCGTTGCTATGCTGGCTGACATCGATTTGTTTCCCAGTGTGCTGCGACACGTTTCCCGTGTCCCGCAGCATTGGAAGCTGCTGCGGGACTTGGGGAGGACCGGAGCCTTCGGGTGTTCGGCTTGATTACTTCTTGGGGTAACCGGCCTGCTTCATCGCCCGCTCGGCGGCGGACTGCGCGGTCTTCAGCGCCTGATCCAGCTTCATCTGGCCGGTCAATGCTGCGGCCATGGTCTGGCCGGTCTGGGTGCCGATCGCCTGGAACTCCGGAATGCCGGCGAACTGGACCCCGACATAGGACTTCGGGTTCTTGGTCGTGTTCACCGGATCGGCTGTTTCGATCGCCTGCTCGACGAACTTGGCGAAGGGAGCCGCGTCGAGATACTGCTTGTTCTCATAGGTGGACTGCCGGGTGCCCGGAGGGGCGGAGACCCAACCTTCGGTTTCGCCGACAAGCTGGATGTATTCCTTGGACGTGGCCCAGGTGACGAACTTCTTGGCCGCGTCTTCCTTCTTGGAGGATTCCGGCACCGCCAGCGCCCAGGACCACAGCCAGTTCGACCCCTTCGGCCATGTCGCTATCGGAGCCTGCGCGAAGCCCAGCTTGTCCGCGACCTTGGACGTCGCCGGATTGTAGAGCATGCCCGAGGCGACCGTGGAGTCGATCCACATGCCGCACTGACCGTTGGAGAACATCGCGAGGTTTTCGTTGAAGCCGTTGCTGCTGGCGCCCGGCGGGCCGTAATTCTTCAGCAGGTCGATGTAGAGGGTGATGGCTTCCTTCCATTCCGGGCTGTCGATCTTGGTGTTCCAGTTCTGATCGAACCACTGGCCGCCGAAAGTATTCACCATCGTGCTGATGAAGGCCATGTTCTCGCCCCAGCCGGGCTTGCCGCGCAGGCAGATGCCGTAGACCTGGTTGGCCGGGTCATGGATCTTGGCCGCCAGATCCTTGATCTGCTGGTAAGTCGGCTGGTCCGGCATGGTCATGCCGGCCTTCTGCACCAGATCCTTGCGGTAATAGGTCATCGAGCTTTCCGCGTAGAACGGCAGCGCGTAAAGCTCGTTATTGTAGGAAAGGCCTTCGCGGACCGGCTTCAGGACGTCGTTGACGTCATAGGCGGCCGGAAGATTGTCGAACTTCTTGATCCAGCCCTGCTTTGCCCAGATCGGCACTTCATAGGTGCCGATGGTCAGCACGTCGTACTGGCCGCCCTTGGTGGCGATGTCGGTGGTGACGCGCTGGCGCAGCACGTTTTCTTCCAGAACCACCCAGTCCAGCTTGATGTCGGGATTGGCCTGCTCGAACTTGCTCGACAGCTTCTGCATGACGATCATGTCGCCATTGTTGACGGTCGCGATCGTCAGGCGCGTCTGCGCCTGCACCGCCGCCGTCCCCGCCAGAATGGTAGCCGTCAGCAGTCCAAGAAAATGGGTTTTCTTGATCATTCCGCTCCTCCCTTTCAATCGTCTTCTTTGAGCATTTGCCCGGACGTTGGGCAAACATCACATGGGGCTCTGGAAGCGTCAAGAAAATCATAGCGTCTACGCCATTGGGATACCGATTTTCGACATAATCTTGCTGCACTTGCGAAGGTGAGTTCGGCAAGCTTTGGGCATTTGCCCGAACTTCAGCTTTTGTCCGAGTTGTTTCAGTTGAGATCGAGGACGCGGGTAGCCGTCGTTTCGTCCGTAATCAGCCCGTTCGCCAAGCGCCCGCGCAGTGCGCCGCGGATTGCGGGAGCCTTGGCCGCCCCTGCCCCCATGATGATCGTCGGCCGTTCGGCCGGCACGATCAGCGGCGGCGCGGTCAGCCGCTCGTTGAAGGCGGTCGGCAGCAAAACGCCGTCCTGGTCGAACGCCCAGCCCAGCATTTCGCCCACGGCATGGCTGCTGACGAGGTCGGCGAGTTCCTGGTCGGTGATGAAGCCATCGACATGCAGCGGCGATCCCCAGCCGATCTCGCCGATCCCCATGAAGGACGCCTTGACTTGTAAAACCAGCGAACTGACCGTCTTGTACCAGCGTTGCGACTGAAGCAGCTTGCGCTGCTCGATATCGTCGGCCACGACGGGAGTCGGCAGCGGATAGCACTGAGCACCCGTCCGGTCGCATAGCCGCATCGCGACGTCATAGGGGCTGGCCCGTCCATCGCGGGTCAGGTTGCCGACGAGGGAGACGATCTTGTGCTGGGGCCGCTCCATCGATGAGACCTGCGCCACGGCCGCCCGCAGGGTCCGTCCTGTGCCGAGCGCCAGCACGGCGGGCGCCTTGCTGGACAGGTAGCTTTCGATCCGCTCGGCGGCGCTGATGGCGATCCCCGCCACCGGAGCCTCATCCCGCCGCTCCCCCGGAATGATGTCGCAGAACACAAGCCCGAAACGGTCCTTCAGCCGCTCCGCCATCTCGACGCATTCGGTGATCGGATAGTCCATCCGGAACTTGATGAGCCCTTCCGACGTCGCCAGCGCGATCAGCCGCTGCGCGTTCTGGCGCGAGACGTTCAATTCCGTCGCGATCTCGTCCTGCGTCCGGCCCCTGATGTAGTAAAGCCACGCCGCCCGCGCCGCCAGATCCAGCTTGCGATTGGAAGTACTGTTGTCCTTACCCGCCACCCTGCCGATCCCCTTGGCCCCTCAAGTGGCCGGAAGTAGACCATATACCCCGATGGTGGCGCAATCAATGGCGATGGATCGATGCCTTCGGCCTTCATGGCATGGGGCAATTTGCCCACATCCGTATGGGTCGTAATATTGTAAAGTGTTGCCTTACATTCTCGTTGACGACCTCTCTGTAAAGCGATACCTTACAATCATGATCCGGACCTTCCGTAGCAAGCCGCTTCGGCAATTCTTCGAAACTGGAAAACCGGAAAAGCTGGCCGTGCAGAATACAGCTCGTATCAGCCGTATTCTGCGGGCGCTGGAGGTAGCGACCAAGCCGGACGACATGAACCTTCCCGGCTATTTCTTTCACGGCCTGGAAGGTGAGCAGCGCTGGTCGGTACGGGTTACGGCAAATTGGCGGATTACATTCGGGTGGGACGGCGCCGACGTCATCGACGTCGATTTAGAGGATTATCACTGATGTCGGAAGCTCCTGTAAAATGCGGACTGCCCGCTATGCACCCCGGCGAACTGCTGCGCGAGGATGTGATCCCGGCACTCGGACGCCCGGTCGCCGAGATTGCCGGGTTGCTGAAAGTATCGCGACAGACGCTCTACGCGATCCTGCGCGAAGAGGCTCCCGTCACGGCGGCCATGGCGTTGCGCCTGGGCAAGTTGTGCGGAAACGGGCCGGAGCTATGGGTCAATCTCCAGGCCCGCTACGACCTTGACCGGCTCTCGCGCGAGTTGGGAGACGAGTTGGCCAGTATCCCAACGCTGAACGCGGCGTAAGCCGGCGCGGCGACCGCCTCACGATCCCCCGCAACTCCGCGCGATTTCTTCCGGCGTGACCACCCGCCGCTGCTCCGGGCGTTTCCAGCCGATGAAGACGCTTCGGCTGGGCAGCATCGGCATGTCGGTGCCGAAATAGGTGTTGAAGACAACGCGGTAGAGGTTGGTCAAGTTGATGTCCGCCGGTAGATTCCGCTGCAACTGTCCATCTGTAGAATAGACCGCCAGGAGCGGGGCGAAGCGTTCGCCCATGCAGCTGTGCTCCGCGCTGTCGTGGTCGAAGTGCTTGCCGCCGCCGTGGTCGCCGTGGACGATGACGATGGTCGGCCGTTTGGCTTCCCCGATGACGCGGCGGACCAGCGAGAGGATGCCGTCGTTGGTGTAGACCAGCTTCTCGACATAGCCGCGCCGGTAGGATTCCTCCCGCTCCGGCAGATGCTTCGTGTAGTGCGAGCCGTCGTTCATGCTCCAGAAGCCGCCTTCCGGCGGCAGCACCTCGCCGTTCCTGGTCATGTCGAAGGGCGGATGCGGGGTCAGCATATGCATATAGAGGAAGTACGGCCCCGTCAGCTCCC
>NZ_JCACHA010000082.1:0-4075 GCF_059503625.1 Skermanella sp. | reverse complement strand
AGTGTCTGCCCCAGTGCCGCGTACAGGGAGTAAAGCTGCTTCTTGTCCCCGATCCGGTTGCCGTAAGGCGGGTTGACGATGACCAGCCCCGGCGGGCCGCTCGGTGCTACGAGGTCGGTGACCGCGTGCTGCCGGAACTCCGTCATTCCGGCGACGCCCGCAAGCGCCGCGTTGGTCCGGCTCATGGCGATGGCCCCCGCGTCGCGGTCGCTGCCATGGAACCGGACAGCCGGCTTGATATCGCCATCTCCCCCGGCCTCATCCCCGGCCTCGGCCCCGCCCCCGGCTCCGTCCCCTGCCCCGCGCATCCGGCTCCAGGCCGCCTCGTTAAAACCCGCCAGTTGCTCGAAGGCGAAGCGCCGCGACCGGCCCGGCTTCAGGCCGGCCGCGATCTCCGCCGCCTCGATGACGAAGGTGCCCGATCCGCACATCGGATCGACCACGGGTTCGGTCCCGTCATAGCCGCATTGGCGCAGGAACAGCGACGCCAGGGTTTCCCGCATCGGCGCCTTGTGGACGGCTTCCTTGTGGTTGCGCTTGTGCAGGGATTCGCCGGAAGTATCGATGCTGATGGTACACAGGTCGTCATCGATCCGCGCCTTGACGACCACGTCGGCCTCGGCGGAAATCGGAGCGCCCAGTTCTTCCCGGATCGCCTTTTCGATCCGCTGCGTCGCCGCCCCCGCATGATAGATGCGGGAGCCCTTGCACGCCGCCTCGACGCGGACAGGCACGTCCGGACGCAGGAACTCGCTCCAGGCCACCCGGCGGGCGCGCTTGTCGAGCTGGGCCAGATGAAAAGCGCGGAAGGCGGCCACGCGCGCCAGCACGCGGCTGGCGCCCCGCAGTTCCAGGTTCGCTCGCCAGACCTCGGGCCAGCCGCCCCTGACGGTCACGCCGCCCTTGATCGGCGTCGGGTCGATGAAGCCCTTCTCGCGCGCCTCCGCGCACAGCAAGGCTTCAGCCCCCGGAAAGGTCACAAGGAAGATCTCGATATCGCCGACTGTATCCATGCCGGCTTCATAGCGCGTGGGCGCGTAATCATCGACACCTTTCTGGCGACGCCCGCCCGTCCCCGCAGCTTCGGCGGCGCAGTCCTGAAAAACGCCGCCGGAGTGCCGACATCGGACTTTGCTTCTATGAATCGAGCAGGTTGTCTCCCCCGCAGGGCTCCTCATCACCGGCACCGTCAAGAAATGCCAGAAAATCGTCACGGCTCCCTGCGGCGGCGCGTGCCCGGAAGAACTCCTCCGTCTCCAAGGCGGACAGCTTTTCGGCAACGGCAACATTGATAAACTGATTTAGACTGGTTCCATCAGCCGCCGCCATTTTCTCGGCGGCGGCCTTAAGCGAGGGCTGAAGCCGGAGGGAATAGTTAGCCTTGCTCATCCGATCCTCCTTAGTGCGTCTATGGGAAAAACTACGTCGATCCCAAACCGTGCCGCAGGAATGAAGTGGCGCTGATTGAATGTCACGATGCAGTCGGCTCTTCCGTTGATAGCTGTCTCCAATACCATTTCGTCCGCCACATCTCCCAATTGAGGACGCCATAGATAATCGAGACGGACAGGTTCCACGATACCTGCCAGGTAATTCAGGAAACCAGGTCAGTCTTCAATGCCGTTGGCATGAGATGTCGCCCTGTCTTCAAGCTGCTGCCGCCCGTCCCCGAAGCCGGCAGCCCCGCCCAGCGGCTTCGGGGACGGGATGCCGTTAGCCGACTCCGTGTCGGACAGGATGCCGTTAGCCGACTCCGTGTCGGACAGGATGCCCTACCGCCTGGAGCGGGTGCTGTTCGCCATAGTGGACGCGGAGGAGCGGGCGGGCTGCCCGGCGTAAAGCCCGGCAACTTCGATCGAGGTGCCGGACTGGCAACACATGTCCCAATGCGCCCTGCCCCGATGCCCCGCACCTATTTTATAATGCCTTCGACTCAATACCCACGGATCAGCAGCACACCCGACCATGCCGAACCATCGCACCTGAAAATCATAAACTTCAAGCCGGCGCGGCACCATGCAACCTCGAAGGCGTAAGCTGGCCCATGGGGAGAAGCGAGCATGACGAAGGTTTCCAGCGTCCAGCAGTTGCCGGTGACGCCGGCGGATTCCTCTTCGCCCGAAGCGGCGGCTGAACCGCCCGTGCCGAAGGAGCCGGCGGCGCAGCCCAATCCCCTGCGCCGCACGGCGATGGTCGTGATCGGGTTGGCAGGTCTGCTCTTCGTAGTGTCGGTCTTCATGGAGCGGCGGACTCCCTCCACCTCCCAATCGGTCGTTCAGGCCTACGTGGTCCGCATGGCTCCCGAAGTCTCCGGGCGGGTGATCGAGGTCGGGGTGGTGGACAATGCGATCGTCGCGGCGGGCGACGTGCTGTTCCGCATCGAACCGGACACCTACATCCTCGCGGTCCGGGAGGCCGAGGCGCGTCTGGCGCGGATCGGCCAGACCATCGGCGCCTCGACGGCGGCGGTCGACTCGGCCCAGGCGCGGCTTGTCGAGGTCACGGCGAACCGCAACAACGTCCGCGATCAGGCGCAGCGGGCCGTCGAGCTGGTCAAGCGGGGCGTCTATGCCCGCGCCAGGGAAGACGAGGCGATAGCCTCGCTGCAAGCCGCCGACGCCACGGTGGTCCGGGCGGAGGCCGATCTCGCCAAGGCCCGGCAGGAACTCGGCCCCGCCGGCGAGAACAATCCCGACCTCCAGGAAGCCCTGGCCGCACTCGAACGCGCTCGGCTCAACCTCGCCCGCACGACGGTTTCGGCTCCCAGCGCCGGCGTCGTCACCAACCTCCAGGTTGCAGTCGGCGAGGCCGTCGCCGCCGGCGAAGCCGTCATGACGTTCATCGACGCCGGCACGATCTGGATCGCGGCGGCGTTCAAGGAGAACAGTCTCCAGTTCGTCAGCCCCGGAGATCAGGCGGAGGTCGTCCTGGACTCGCTGCCCGGCCAGGTGTTGCCCGCCCGTGTCGAAAGCGTCGGATGGGGCGTATCGGGAGAAAGCGTCGATCCGGCGACCGGATTGCCGACCATCCGCAATCAAAGCGGCTGGGTCCGGGAGCCGCAACGCTTCCCCGTCCGCCTGATCTTCGACGGCAAGCATCCGGCCGGCATCCGCTACGGCTCGCAGGCGAACGTCGTGATCTACACGGGCGAGAGCAACCCTGTCATGAACGCGCTCGGCGCGTTCTGGATCAGGCTCGTTTCGATGCTGACCTATGTCAGTTGATCTGGTGACTTATGTCGACTGACAGGACCGGCCGGCGCCAGGGGTTGCGGATCGCCTTCGCGGTCGCGGCCAGCTTCACCGCCGCCGTTGCTCAGGGCGAAGTCATTCCGTTTCTCGGCCCTGTTTTCGCCGCCCAACTCCTGATGGCGAGCCGGCGGCCCATGGGGGTGCCGCAGGCGATCGGCTTCGTTGCGGTAATGGTGCTGGCGGGCCAGGGGTTCCTGGTTCTCACCAGCATCCTCGCGGAGCGGCCGCTCCCCTTCCTGCTGATGCTCGGCCTGATCTACTTCGCCTGCTTCGTGGCGCAGCTCAACCGCCGGGGCGGTCCGGCGCCGGCGCTGATCCTCACCATCGGGGTGGCCGCACCGCTGCTCGGCGTCCTCGACCGGGATCTCGGCGCGTCCGTCGTCGTCATCCTGGGCAAGGCCGCCGCAAATGGCGTCCTGTTCGCATGGCTCGCCCACGTGGCCTTTCCCAACCGGGAAAGCGCCGATTCCCGCCCGCTCCCGCCGCTGCAGCATATCCACCGCCAAGCGACGCGCATCGCCTTTGCCAATACGATCATCCTGCTCGTCATCTTCGCGTTCTGCGTCGCCGACGACGATCTCTCGACGGCCGTCGTCCTGCCGCTGACCGTCGTATCCCTGCTCGGCCAGATCGACCTCGTGACCAGTCCGCGCGCGGCGGCGGGCTTGGTGACCGTCAATCTGCTGGGAGGGATCGTCGCCTCGGTAAGCTTCACGATCCTCCAACTGTGGCCTGAGCTTTGCTGGCTGTTCCTGATCGTCCTGACCGTCGGCCTTGTCTTCGGAGGTCTTGCCGCCGCCAATGTCAACGTCAGGGCGGGGGCC
>NZ_JCACHA010000081.1:0-4076 GCF_059503625.1 Skermanella sp. | reverse complement strand
TGGCGAAGCTGGTTGACGTAGACCCGCAGATAGGCGGTGTCGTGGGTGTGGGCCGGTCCCCAGACTTCGCGCAGGATCTGGGCATGGGTCAGGATCTTGTCGCGGTTGTGGGCGAACAGGCTCAGCAGCGCGTGCTCCTTGGGGGAAAGACGCTGCTCGACGCCGTCGCGGACGGCCAGCCGGCGCGTCAGGTCGATGGTGAGGCCACCGATCCGCAGCCTGTCCGGGTCCGATGCGGCCGCCGAGCGCTGGCGCGACGCCGCGCGGACCCTGGCCATCAGCTCGCCGATGCCGAACGGCTTCACCACGTAATCGTCGGCGCCCCGGTCCAGCGCCTCCACCTTGTCGGTCTCGTCGGCCCGGACGGACAGGACGATGATCGGCACCTGCGAGTGCTCGCGGATCAGGGTAATGACTTCCTGGCCGTCGATGTCGGGCAGCCCTAGGTCGAGGATCACGAGGTCGGGGCTTTCGGCCTTCGCGGCGTCGGCGCCCTGGACGCCGGTCTCCGCTTCGACCACCTTGTAGCCGGTCGCGGTCAGGCTGATCCGCAGGAACTTGCGGATCTGCGGCTCGTCGTCGATGACCAGGATCTTCAGCATGAGGCCGATCTTTGGCCGGAGGCCGTTCGGTTGGCAAGGATCATTCGACCGTCTCGGCCGGCGGGGCCTCCGGCTGATCGGCGTCGGCCACGGGCAGCCGGATCACGATGCAGGTGCCGGCGCCGTTCAGGCCGGGCTGGGCGGCGATGCGGCCGCCATGGGCTTCCACGATGCCCCGGCAGATCGCCAGCCCCAGCCCGGTGCCGGCGGCGCGGCTGTCGCCTTCCTCGACCCGGTAGAACATGTCGAACACCCGCTCGCGGTCCTCCGCCGGAATGCCCGGCCCCTGGTCGCAGACCTCGACCACGGCGTGGCCGTGGCGGTACGCCGTCCAGACCGTGACCGGCGTGCCGGGGGACGAGTATTTGCAGGCGTTGTCGATCAGGTTGAAGATCACCTGTTCCATCAGCATGGCGTCGAGCCGGAGCAGCGGCAGGGCGGGGTCGATCTCCACCCTTGTCTGCCGGCGGCGCAGCAGCTTGGCCGCCCGCTCGACCGCCGAGCCGATGACATCGCGAAGATCGACCCAGTCCGTGCGCGGCTTGAGCTTGCCCGAGCCCAGCCGGGTCATGTCCAGCAGGTTCTGGACGAAACGGTTGAGGCGTTCCGCCTCGTCCTGGATCGTCTGGGTCAGGTCCATGCGGTCGGCGGCGTTCAGCGATCCCTCGTACGAGATCAGGCTGGATGCGGCACCCAGGATGGAGGCGAGCGGCGTCCGCAAGTCGTGCGACAGGCTGGACAGCAAAGCGGAGCGCAGCCGTTCCGTTTCCGTCGCCAGCCTGGCGTTCTCGATGTCGGAGACGAGGTTGGTGCGCTCTATCGCCACGGCGGCCTGATCCGCCAGCGTGCCGAGCAGCCGGCTGTCTTCCGGCGAAAGCGGGCGGTCCCGCCCCTCGATCTGGACGCCCAGCACGCCGACCGGCCCCCGGCCCGTCTGCAAGGGCAGGAACAGCCAGGGGGAGGTCGGCAGCGTCGTGGAGCCGCGTCCGGCGGGTTCGGCGTGAGACCACGCCCATTCCGCCGCCGCCCGCGCCTTGTCGTCCAGCCGGTCCTCCGGCGGATAGCCCGCCCGGATCACGAGCTGGCCGCCGCCCGGCCCCGGCCCCGGCGCGTCCGGCAGCAGCACCAGCGACCGGCCGTGGATGGTCGCGGCCACGTGGTGGACGACCGCCCACAGCACGTCGTCCTGATTGGCCGCCGCAGCGATCTTGCGGCTGAAGCCGTACAGGTTGGCGGTGCGCCGGGCGCTCAGCCGCGTCGCCTCGACCTGGGAGCCGACGCGGGCGGCAAGGTTGCTGACGATGAAGGCCGTCAGCAGGAAGAACACCACCGTCATGATGTCCTGGACGTCGGAGATGTCGAGCGTGAACAGCGGATCGGTGAAGAAGAAGTTGTAGGTCAGGGCACAGGCGATCGAAGCCGCTATCGACGGCCCCAGCCCATGGCGGATCGCCACCAGCAACACCGCCATCAGGTACACCAGCGAGATGTTCGGCAGCGCCATGAAGAGGCTCAGCCCGTAGCTCAGCGCCGTCGCCGCTCCCGTGGCCGCCGCCGCCGCCGCGTACCCGGCCCATTTGAAGGCGCGGGGGCGGGTGGCTGAGGGGAGCGGCGCCGGTTCGGCATCGTCCTCGCCCGACACGACCGTCACGTCGAAGCTGTCGGCGCGGGCCAGCAGTTCGGTGGTGACGGAAGCGTGCAGGGACGGAAGCCAGCGGCCGGGACGGGGACGGCCGGCGATGATCTGGCTGATGTTCCGCTCGCGGGCGAAGGCCAGCAGCTCGGCCGCGACCTTGTCGCCGGGGATGACGTGGGTCTCGGCGCCGAGCTGTTCTGCCAGCCGCAGGGCCTCCGAGATCCGCGTCCTGGTTTCCTCCGGCAGCGTGGCATGCCGGTGCGTCTCGACGTGGACGGCTATCCACGGGACATGACGGCGTTCCGCCGCCCGTCTGGCGGTGCGGACCAGCCGGAACACCGCCTTGCCGTCGCCGATGCAGACAAGGATGCGCTCCCGCGTCGGCCACGGCCCCTGGATCGCATGGGCACGCATATATGTGACCATCTGCGCGTCCACCCGCTCGGCGGCGGCACGCAGCGCCATCTCCCGCAGGGCGGTCAGGGTGCCGGGCGAGAAGAAGCGCTCCATCGCCAGCATGGCCTGATCGGGGACGTAGACCTTGCCCTCCCGCAGGCGCTTGATCAGCGTCCGGGGCGGCAGGTCGATCAGCTCGATCTCGTCGGCGTCCTGAAGCACGCTGTCGGGCACGGTTTCCCGCACCCTGACGCCGGTGATGCGCTCGACGACGTCGTTCAGGCTTTCCAGGTGCTGGATGTTCAGCGTGGACAGGACGTCGATGCCGGCTTCGAGGATTTCCTCCACGTCCTGGAAGCGCTTTACGTGCCGGCTGCCCGGAATGTTGGTGTGGGCCAGTTCGTCGACCAGAACCAGCCCCGGACGCCGCCGCAGGATGGCGTCGACATCCATCTCGGCGAACTGCCGTCCGCGATGATCGATCTGCCGGCGGGGCAGGACCTCCAGCCCCTCGAGCAGGGCTTCGGTGTCGCGCCGTCCATGCGTTTCGACGATGCCCACCACGACGTCCACCTTCTCCCGCCGCTGGTCGTGGGCGGCTTCCAGCATGGCGAAGGTCTTGCCGACGCCGGGGGCGGCTCCGAGAAAGATCTTCAGCCGCCCGCGCCGCTCCCGGTTGGCCTCGGCCAGGAGCGCTTCGGGGGAGGGGCGGTCGTCGCGGTCGGTGTCGGGCATCAGTCCATCCGGGTCATCGGTTCGTTCCAGGAGCGCGCTGCCCAGAAGCGTGCTGGTCCAGTTCCAGGTTGAGCAGCAGGACATTAACGCGCGGCTCGCCCAGCAGGCCCAGCGTGCGGCCCTCGGTATGGCGGGCGACCAGGGCGCGCAGGTCGCTCTCGGGGATTCCCCGCGCGGAGGATATCCGGGGAACCTGCCACAGCGCCGCCGCCGGCGACAGATGCGGGTCCAGGCCGCTGCCCGACGCCGTGACCAGTTCGACCGGCACCGGAGCGGCGGGATCGGCGCCGGGGTTGGCGGCGCGCAGGGCTTCGACCCGCTTGGCGACCGTTTCGATCAGCACGCCGCTGGTCGGGCCGAGGTTGGAGGCGCCCGAAGCCGCCGCATTGTAGTCCACCGCCGAGGGGCGCGGCTGGAACCAGCCGGGTCCGTTGAACTGCTGGGCGATCAGTTCCGAGCCGATCACCTTGCCGTCGCGCACGATCAGGCTGCCGTTTGCTTGCGCCGGGAACAGCGCCTGCGCCGCCCCGGTCACCGCCAGCGGATAAAGGATGCCGGTGATCGCGGCCAGGACCAGGAGCATCATCAGCGCCGGTTTCAGTTCCTTGAGCATTTACTTCTCGCTTTTCAGGCCAGACCGAAGGCGTTGACCGCCAGATCGATGATCTTGATGCCGATGAAGGGGACGATCAGGCCGCCCAGGCCGT
>NZ_JCACHA010000080.1:0-4082 GCF_059503625.1 Skermanella sp. | reverse complement strand
ATCCAAAGCTGGATTAAATTAGGCTCATCCTGTTGAGAGAAATCTACTCAGGGGGATGATCTTTATCGCTAAGCTATAGAAATTCCCCTTGTGGTGTTGGCGTTGGGCATGGCATTGGTTTCCACGAGCATCTCTGTGCGTTCATGTGGGGCCTAGGCTGGCTAAAAGTAGAGGAAAGGGATTTTAAGTCCGATACTGCAAGAGCGCAGATTGATTTCTTTGTCCATTATTACAGTTGCAGATCTAATCAGAAATACGTTCCACCCGAATCATGCCACTAAGCTTTCTTCACGAACTCCGACTTCAAGTTCATCGCGCCGATGCCGTCGATCTTGCAGGAGATGTTGTGTCCATCGACCGCATCAACCAGGCGGATGCCTTTTACCTTGGTTCCGCCTTTGATGACCAGGGACGAGCCTTTGACCTTCAGATCCTTGATCACGGTCACGCTGTCGCCGTCGTTGAGCACGTTGCCGTGGGCATCCTTTACGCTCTGATCCGACGAGGCCTCGGCGTCGGCATCGCCGGAGGCGAGTTGGGGGTTCCATTCATGGGAGCACTCTGGGCAGATCCATAGGCTGCCGTCCTGATAGACGTGTTCGGAACCGCACTCGGGGCACTTCAATTCGTTGTCCATCATTTTCCTCGTCGGTCGGGAGCACACCGTAGGGCACTGCCGTAACGATAGGAAATGCAAGTTGCCGGAGGACTGCGATTGCGACGGCATGGCGCAGACCAATGCCAAAGCGTAGAAGAGGTTTCCAGCCGCTTTGCAGTTCGGAACCGGGATTTTTCAGGTGAGCGAACGCGTTTGTGACGGCAGGCGCGGGGTTCGCGCGCTGAAAGCGGCTGGAAGCCGCTTCTACGTCGTCGTGAAGCTACGGTTCGAAGCTGTCCTGGCGCACTTCGATCAGGGTCGGGCAGGGGGCTTTGAAGGCTTGCCGCAGGGCATCGGTCAGGGCGGCGGGGGTGTCGGCGCGGAGGCTCAAGCAGCCCATCGCTTTCGCCAGCATGTGGTGGTCGGGGTTTTTCAGGGTCACGCCGATCTCGGGGATGCCGCGCTGGATCATGCCGTCGCGGATCTGGCCGTAGCCGTCGTTGTTCCACATGACGATGGCGAGCGGCATGCCGAGTTCGGCTGATGTCATCAGCTCCTGGACCGTGAACATCAGGCCGCCGTCTCCGATCAGGCAGACGACGTCATGGTTGGGTTTGGCGAGTTTTGCGCCGATGGCGGCGGGAAGGGCGAAGCCCAGCGTGCCGTAGCCGTGGGGATGGTGCCATGTGCGCGGTCGGTCGGTCCGCCACAGCGCGTTGCCGGCATAGGCGATCTGGGTCATGTCGGACATGACGATGCCGTCGGGTGGCAATGCTGTGCGGATGGCGGCAAGGACTTCGCCGTGCAGGCGGCGGAGCGGGGGCAGGGTTGATCGGGCTGCTTCCCGTGCCGCCGCGATCTCGGGCTGCTGGCGTGCCGGGTTGGGGGTGGCGAGGCGGTCGGCCAGATCGCACAGGATCGCTTCGGCGTCGCCGAGCAGGGCCACGTCGGGGACCACGTCGCGGGTCAAGGCGATGGGATCGATATCGATCCGGATCAGCGAGCCACCGAAGGACGGCAGGCCGCTCCAGAAGTCGGTTTCGGCGAGTTCGCAGCCGGCGACGATCACGGCGTCGGCGCGGGAGACGAACTCCATCATGGCGGGCTGGTCGGTGGACGAGCCGAGGCTGAGCGGGTGGTCGTGGGGCAGGACGCCCTTGGCGGCGCCGGTCATCAGGACGGCGGCGCCCAGTCCTTCGGCCAGTTGGCGGACGGCAGCGGGACAGTCGCGCGCACCTCCGCCGATGATGAGGACGGGGCGTTCGGCCACCGCGATCAGATCGGCGGCCTGGACCAATGCGGCGTCGCAGGCTGAGGGGCGGCCGATGGCGGGGCGGGCCTTGGTGGAGAATTCCGCGGGGGCGGCCAGCACGTCCAGCGGGATTTCGATATGGACGGGGCGCGGGCGCGCCGATTGGAACACGCCGAAGGCTCGGGCCATGACTTCCGGCAGTTCGGCGGGGTCCAGGACGGTGTGGCTGAAGGCGCAGAGCGGAGCGATGGCGGATCGCTGACTTTGCAGCTCGTGCAGCCGGCCGCGTCCCATGCCGAGGTCGCGGCGGTCGTTGACGCTGCTCAGCACCAGCATCGGGCTGCTGTCCGAATAGGCCTGGGCGATGGCGGTGGCGGCGTTGGTCAGGCCGGGACCCGTCGTCAGGAGGCAGGCGGCGGGGCGGCCGGTCACCCGCGCGTAGCCGTCGGCCATGAAAGCGGCGCCCTGTTCGTGGCGCGGCGTTATGTGGCGGATGCGGCTGTTGGGCAGGCCCCGGTAAAGCTCGAGCGTGTGGACGCCGGGTATGCCGAACACGGTGTCGATGCCGTAGGCTTCGAGCAGCCGGATCGCGGCTTCGCCGCATGTCGGATGGCCGCTGATTGGTTCGGTGGTCACGTCGTCACCTGCGGTTCTTTTTCGAGTTCCCTGGCTTCGAGTCCTCAGGCGGTACAGGGTAGGCGGACGGCTGTGCGCTGGCAAGCAGTGCCAGCAACCGGGAGATGTCGGTCCGGACGACCGGGGGGATCGGGGTGCGCCAGTCGGGCAGGCTGAAAAGCGGCCAGTCCGACTCTACCCGGAGGTCGCCTTTCCGGAAGATGTCGCGGTTATCGCGCCGTTCGTGCCGCCACCCTCCGGCAAAGGCGCAGAGCGGCGGCAGGACGATGGCGCGGAGCGCCTGCGCATAGTCGCGTCCGGGGGCTGCCCGAAGCTGAAGGACGATGAACAGGCCGATGGCGGCCAGCGGCAGGGTGGTGAGCCAGAGCAACGGGATACCTATCATCAGGAGCGCGGCCAGCCACGCCACGGTCAGGGCGGCAAAGGCCGTGGTGCGGCGGCGCAGGCGCGGGAGTTCGTGCCGGCGGGCCTGTTCCAGCATGTCCAGGCGGGGGGCGATTTCGCGGGCGAAAACGGGGCTGAAGTCAGTTTCTGTCGGATCGTTCATGGTTCGCGAGATTATCGTTCACGACGGCATCTTCCCACGTCTGGTTTTTGCTTTCTTCGTGCTACTTTCCGGCAGGATGCTGCTACTGCGAACAAGCGGTATATCTGCGTGTAGCGACCTTTGCGAACTGCTTACAGAATTGATGAAGGGGGAACAGGAATGAGTTTCAAGATTGTCGAACCGGCTCCGGCCCGGCTCAACCGCAGCGAACTGGCGGTACCCGGCAGCAGTCCGAAGCTGTTCGAGAAGGCGGCACGATCGGCTGCCGACGTCATCTTCCTGGACCTAGAAGACGCGGTGGCGCCGGACGACAAGCCGCAGGCGCGCAAGAACATCATCGAAGCGATCAACGATGTCGACTGGGGCAACAAGACCCTGGCCGTCCGCATCAACGGGCTCGACACTCACTATATGTATCGCGACGTCGTGGACGTGGTCGAGAACGCGGGCGAGCGGATCGACCTGATCATGATCCCCAAGGTCGGCACCGCGTCCGACGTCTATGCCGTCGATATGCTGGTCACCCAGATCGAAGCGGCCAAGGGCCGCAAGAAGCGGATCGGCTTCGAACTGATCATCGAGACCGCCCTTGGCATGGCGAACATCGACGAGATCGCCACGGCGTCGAAGCGGAACGAGAGCCTGCATTTCGGCGTGGCCGACTATGCCGCCTCGACCAAGGCGCAGACGACCGGCATCGGCGGACCGAACCCGTCCTATGGCATCCTGACCGACAAGGACGGCGACAAGCCGCGCGACTATCACTGGGGCGACATGTGGCACTACGCGACCGCCCGCATGGTCGTTGCCGCCCGCGCCGCCGGCCTGCGTCCGGTCGATGGTCCGTTCGGTGATTTCTCCGACGCCGAGGGCTTCAAGGCCCATGCCCGCCGCGCCGCCGTGCTGGGCTGCGAAGGAAAGTGGGCGATCCACCCGTCGCAGATCGCCCTGGCGAACGAAGTGTTCAGCCCGTCCGAAGCCGAGATCGCGAAGGCCAAGCGCATCCTGGAAGCCATGGTCCAGGCCCAGAAGGAAGGCCGCGGCGCGGT
>NZ_JCACHA010000079.1:0-4086 GCF_059503625.1 Skermanella sp. | reverse complement strand
CGTCCGGATCAGGCTCATCGTCATCAGCGCCGCGACCCATTCTCCCGGCCGCAGCGGACTGACGAACAGGTGGCCCAGATTGCGCGACCACATCTCCTCCAGGAACGACACCGACACGCCGAGCTGGCCCCGGAACAGCACGTCCCACAGCAGCACCGCCGCGATCAGCACGCCGGCGGCCTGTGCGACCCAGGTGCTGTTGGTCGCCATGAACTGGCTGATGAAGCCCCACATGATCATCTGGACGGTCGGCCAGTACGCCAGTTCCAGGATTCGCGGCCAGGAGCCGCGCAGCAGATACCAGTAGCGCAGCACCATCGCCGCGATGCGGCGTACAGACGCACCCATCGTTCCCGTTCCTCAGTTTGTCACGGTGATGTAGAAGCGGCCGGAGGCCGCTTCTACATGGAACCGATGTTCGCTATCGTCCAATCATAATCTCTGCTTGGGTTCACTGGTTTAATCCGCCGCGTCGGCGACGCCACCGGTCCGGCGTTCGCGCGCGATGTCCAGGAAGACGTCCTCCATCGTGTCGCGGCCGTAGCGTTCCAGCAACTCGGCCGGCGTGCCGCGATCGACGATGGAGCCCTTGCGCATCATCAGCACGAGGCTGCACAGCCGCTCGACCTCCAGCATGTTGTGGGACGCCAGCAGGATCGTGGCGCCGGTCTCCCGCCGGTAGGTTTCCAGATATGTCCGGACCCAATCCGCCGTATCGGGGTCGAGCGAGGCGGTCGGCTCGTCCAGCAGCAGCACGTCCGGCTTGTTGAGCAGCGCCTTGGCCAGGGCGACGCGGGTCTTCTGTCCGGCCGACAGCTTGCCGACGGGCTTCTTCAGGAATTGGGCGATGTCCAGCGCCTCCGCGATCTCCGCGACGCGGCGCCGGACGCCCGGCAATCCGTAGAGATGGCCGTAGACGGTCAGGTTCTCCGCCACGGTCAGCCGGTGCGGCAGGTCCACATAGGGGGACGAGAAGTTCATCCGGGTCAGGACCCGGTGCCGGTGGCGCAGCATATCGACGCCCAGGACCTCGATCGTGCCGGATGTCGGCAGCAGCAGGCCCAGCAGCATGGAGATGGTCGTGGTCTTGCCGGCGCCGTTGCCGCCCAGCAGTCCGACCACCGTGCCCGCGGGGACGGCGAAGCTAATGGCGTCTACGGCGGTGGTGTCGTCGAACCGCTTGGTCAGGCCTTCGACTTTAATGACAGCTTGGGACATAAGCAGGCTATATGGCAGGTCTGCCCATCCCTGACCACCCCCAGGCCCAAGCCGCCCGCATGACCGAAACAGCATACCCTCCCCACGCTACGCCCATCGCCACGGCCATCGACGGCCGGGTGACGCTGCGCACCCTGATCCTGATTCGCTGGATCGCGGTGTTCGGCCAGTTGACCGCCGTGCTGTCCGTCCATTACGGCTTCGGCTTCAAGCTGCCGCTGGGACCGGCGCTGGCCGCGATGGGCGCCTCGGTGCTGCTGAACCTCGCGGCGCAGGCCCAGCGCGGCGCGCGGCCCCGGCTGGCGGACCGCGACGCCGCGCTGTATCTCGGGTACGACACGCTGCAACTGACGCTGCTGCTCTATCTGACCGGCGGGCTGCAAAATCCCTTCGCGATCCTGATCCTGGCGCCGCTGACGGTCGCCGGCACCATTTTGTCGCGGGTCAGCGTGACGGCGCTGACGGTGCTGGCGCTGTGCTGCCTGACCGGGCTGGCGCTGTGGCAGTTCCCGCTGCCTTGGGCCAACGGCGCCGTCGGCCTGCCGCCGCTTTACCTGCTCGGCATCTGGCTGGCGCTGTCGCTCTCCGCCATCTTCATCACCGCCTATGTCTGGAGCGTGGCGCAGGAGGCGCGGTCGATCTCCGACGCGCTGTCCGCCAGCCAGATGGCGCTGGAGCGGGAACAGCGGCTGTCGGCGCTGGGGGCGCTGGCGGCGGCTGCGGCCCATGAACTGGGCACTCCGCTCGGCACCATCCATCTCGTCGCGAAGGAACTGGCGAGCGAGATCCCGCCGGACAGTCCGCTGGCCGAGGACATCGCCTTGCTGCAAAGCCAGAGCCTGCGCTGCCGCGACATCCTGGCCGAATTGTCCCGCAAGCCGGAGGCGGAAGGCGGCGAGCCGTTCGACCGCCTGACGGTCGCGGCGCTGATCGACGCCGCCGGCGCGCCGCATCGCCTGGGTCATATACAATTCGTCCTGGAAACCGACGCGGTCGCCGGACCCGCCGTTCCGATGATCCGGCGCAGTCCGGAAATCATCCATGGGCTCGGCAACCTGATCCAGAACGCGACCCAGTTCGCCCGGTCGCGCGTGACCGTGCGTGCCCGCTGGGATCTGGAATCGCTGACGATTACGGTGACCGACGACGGTCCGGGCTTCCCGCAGAGCCTGCTGCACCGGATCGGCGAGCCGTACATATCCACGCGTGTCGAGGGCGGCCGGGCGGACGGCCGGGCGCATATGGGTCTGGGCATCTTCATCGCGCAGACCCTGTTGGAACGGACCGGCGCCGTGGTCGCGTTCGCCAATAGTCGTAGCGGCGGGGCGCAAGTTGTCGTACGGTGGATTCCACCGATTTTCGACACGAAAGGCTGAGGACGGGAACGCAGAATGACATCCGAGATCGGTCCGACAGGCGAGCCAGCCAAACTTACATTCTCCGGTGACGCTTCCCGCAGCCTACTGGTCGTCGATGACGACCCCCCATTCCGCAACCGTTTGGCGAGAGCGATGGAGAAGCGCGGCTTCGACGTCGTCGCGGTCGACAGCGTCGCGATGGGGATCGAGGTCGCCCAGGAATCCGCCCCCGTCTTCGCCGTGGTCGACCTTAGGCTGGGCGACGGCAGCGGACTGGACGTGGTGGCGGCCTTGCGCGATGCCCGTCCCGACAGCAGGATCGTGGTGCTGACCGGGTACGGCAACATCGCGACCGCCGTCGCGGCGGTCAAGGCCGGCGCCGTCGATTACCTGCCCAAGCCGGCCGACGCCGACGCGGTCGAAGCGGCACTGCTTGCCGACGGCCGTCCGCTGCCGCCGCCGCCGGAAAACCCGATGTCGGCCGACCGGGTCCGCTGGGAACATATTCAGCGGGTTTTCGAGCAGTGCGACCGCAACGTGTCGGAGACCGCGCGCCGCCTGAAGATGCATCGCCGGACGCTCCAGCGCATCCTGAACAAGCACGCCCCGCGCGGCTGACTTCTTCCGGGTATGGGAACCAATTCAGGTTGGTTCGGGTTCTTGCCGGTACGCAAACGCTTGCCGGTAAGAACCCCCTGCTGGAGTCCGCCATGACCAAGGACGAGATTGTCGATACCCTGAACGACCTGATCCAGATCACCGAGGACAGTCACGAAGGGTATCGCAAATCCGCCGAAGACGCCGAGGAACAGGACCTGAAGTCCCTGTTCAACGATCTGTCGGCCCAGCGCGGCGCCATGGTCCGGGACCTTCAGAAGCACGTGGCGGAACAGGGCGGAGCGCCGGAGGCGAGCGGCACCATGCTGGGCGGGGCACACCGGTTCTTCGTCGGCCTGAAGTCGTCCGTCATGGGGCGCGACCGGACGGCTATCCTCCAGGAAATCGAGCGGGGCGAAAGCGAAGCCGTCCGCCGCTACGAGCAGGCGCTCGACAAGGATCTGCCGACCCATCTCGCCGGCGTGATCAGCCAGCATCTCTCCCGGCTGAAGAGCGACCGCGACCGCGTCGCGGCGATGAACAAGGCATCCGCTTAGGTCCGGGCGGATAGCGCCGGTTGCAACCATCTCGGCGCCGCCTTGTTGGAGTCCGAATACGCTCCTCCGGAAAAAGGACCACGACGATGGCCACCAACGCCGAAATCGCCGCGAAGCTTCTGCGGGATGCCGCGACCTTCTTCCGCCATGTCGGCGAGCAGAACGATCCGATCAAGGACCAGATGGACAGCAATGCCCAGGCCTACGACACGATCGCCGAACTGGTCGAGACCGAGCCCACAGCGGAGTTCGACCTGATCGACCAGCGATAGATTTGGATGTCATTCTGCAAATAAGCGCGGTAGGTCGGGTAAAGCGAAGCGGCACCCGACAAGCAGGCGCGTCGATGTCGGGTG
>NZ_JCACHA010000078.1:0-4092 GCF_059503625.1 Skermanella sp. | reverse complement strand
GCCGTCTGAACGAGGCACAGATCCAGCGCTTCATCCAGGGCGTCACGTCGGGCGCCGTGACGGAGGGCCAGATCGCCGCCTTCTGCATGGCGGTGCTTTTTCGCGGCATGGACCTGGACGAGCGGGTTGCCCTGACGCTCGCCATGACCCGGTCCGGCACCGTCCTGGACTGGAAGCCGCTCGGCCTCCCCGGCCCGATCCTCGACAAGCATTCGACAGGCGGAGTGGGCGACAAGGTCAGCCTGATCCTGGCCCCTGCCATCGCCGCCTGCGGCGGCTTCGTGCCGATGATCTCGGGCCGGGGACTCGGCCATACCGGCGGCACGCTGGACAAGCTCGACAGCATTCCCGGCTACGACTCCCTCCCCGACCGCGCCACCCTGGAACGGGTGATCCGCGACGCGGGCTGCGCCATCATCGGCGCCACAGACGCCTTCGCTCCCGCCGACAAGCGCGTCTACGCCGTCCGGGACATCACTGCCACGGTCGAGTCGCTGGACCTCATCACGGCCTCGATCCTGTCCAAGAAGCTGGCCGCCGGCCTGGACGCGCTGGTGATGGACGTAAAGTTCGGCTCCGGCGCGTTCATGGCGAAGTTCGACGACGCCGTGGCCCTGGCCGAGAGCATCGTCACCGTCGCGACCGGAGCCGGCATGCCGACCGTGGCCCTGCTGACCGACATGAACGAGGTGCTGGGCCGCACCGCGGGCAACGCGCTGGAAGTCCGCGAATCGATCGACCTGCTGACCGGCGCCGGCCACGACCCGCGCCTCTACGAGGTCACCGCCGCCCTCAGCGCCGAGTTGCTGGTCCTCCGCGGCCTCTGCCCCGACACGGCAGCCGCCCGCACCCGCTTCGACGAGGCGATCTCCAGCGGAGCCGCCGCCGAACGCTTCGGCCGCATGGTGTCGGCGCTTGGCGGTCCGGCCGACCTGATGGAGAACCCTGATCGCTACCTAGCATCCGCTCCGGTCGTGCGCGAAGTCCACGCCGACGCGTCCGGCTCCATCGCGGCCATCGACACCCGCGCGCTCGGCGTCGCCGTGGTGGCGCTGGGCGGCGGGCGCTCCCGCGTGCAGGACCCGATCGACCCGGCGGTAGGCCTCTCCGCCGTCGCCGGCCTGGGCGCCGCCGCCGGCCCCCGGGGCAGTCCGCAGTCCGGTCCCCTGGCCATCGTCCACGCCCGCAGCGAGGACGAAGCGGAAGCCGCCGCCGACGCGGTCCGCGCCGCCTTCACCATCGGCGCTTCCGCGCCGGTCCCCACCTCCCCCGTGGCCCGCCGCCTCGCTCACTGAGTTCCAGTTGCCATAGTGCCCACTCAATCGGAAAGTCTTCGCGGCATCGGTTTCCTGGTATCCGCACTGGTCCTGTTCTCGGTCATGGACGTGCTGATAAAGCTGCTGTCCGCCGACTACGGCACCTTCCAGATCGTCTTCTTCCGCTCGGCCCTGGCCCTGCTGCCGATCGGCGTCCTGGTCATGCGTTCCGGCGGTGCCCGCGCGATCCGGACCGCCCGCCCCGGCGGCCATGTCCTGCGCTCCCTGATCGGAACGGCGGCACTGCTGTGCTTCTTCTATTCCTACAAGTACATGCCGCTGGCCGACGTCTACGCGATCCACTTCGCCGGTCCGCTGTTCCTCACGGCCCTGTCCGGCCCGATGCTGGGCGAACCGGTCGGCTGGCGGCGCTGGAGCGCCGTCGGCGTCGGATTTATCGGCGTCGTCGTCATGATCCAGCCCGGCGCCGGCGTCTTTTCGCCGATAGCGCTGATCCCGCTGGTCGGCGCCGTCTTCTACGCCTTCGCCATGATCTTCGTGCGCAAGCTGAGCCGGACGGAAACGAATGCCGCAATCGTCTTCTACTTCACCCTGACCGGGCTGGGAGTAGGCTTCATCGGCATGCTGCCGGACTGGAAGACGCCCGACATGGCGGGTCTCGCCCTGCTGATCTCCGTCGGCCTGCTGGGCGGCTGCGCCCAGATTCTGATGACGCAGGCCTTCCGGTCGGCGCCCGCCGCAACCCTGGCGCCGTTCGAGTACACGGCCATGATCTGGGCCGTCCTGTTCGGCTACCTGGTCTTCTCCGACTTGCCCACCGCGCCGATCGTCACCGGCGCCCTGATAGTGGCGGCCAGCGGTCTCTATATTCTCCACCGGGAGACGCGCCGGCCGCCCCGGCCCGTCACGGATGCGACCGCAAAGGCCACGATGCCATGACCTTGACCGCCGCCTGTATCCCGAAGGTCGAACTGCACGTCCACCTGGAAGGCACCGCCACGCCGGAACTGGTGCGCTCGCTGGCGGCGCGGCACGGGATGGCGCTGCCGCCCGATCTGTTCGACGCCCGGGGTGAGTTCGCCTGGACCGATTTCCTGCATTTCCTGAAGGTCTACGACGATGCCGCCGCCGTCATCCGGACCGACCGGGACTACCGCGACGTCACCTACGACTATCTCCGCCGCTGCGCCGCCGAGGGCGCCGTCTACGTCGAGGTCATGTCGTCGCCCGACCATGCGGCCCAGGCCGGCCTGTCCTTCCAGGGACATCTCGACGGGATCGTCCAGGGGATGGAGGACGCCGAGGCCGATTTCGGCATCCAGGCCCGCCTGATCGTCACCTGCGTCCGCCATTTCGGCGTCGAGCGCGGGCTGGAAGTCGCCAGGGCCTGCACCCGCCACCGTCATCCGCTGCTGACCGGCTTCGGCATGGGCGGCGACGAAAACCACCTGCGCGCCGCCGACTTCGCCGAAGTCTTCGCCGTCGCGCACCAGGAGGCGGGCCTGGCCTGCACCGTCCACGCCGGAGAAGCCGCCGGCCCGGAAAGCATCCGCGACGCGCTGGACAACCTGCCGGTCCGCCGGATCGGCCACGGCGTCCGCGCCATCGAGGACGCCGGCCTCGTCAGCCGCATCGCCGAGGAAGGCATCGTGCTGGAGGTCTGCCCGACCAGCAATATCCGCACTGCGGTCTATCCCGACTACGCCGCCCACCCGCTCGACCGGCTGCGCGCCGCCGGCTGCGCCGTTACCCTGAACAGCGACGACCCGCCCTATTTCGGAACGTCCATCGGGCATGAGTACGGCGTGGCGAAACGGCATTTCGGCTGGTCCGACGACGATCTCCTGGCCGTGACCGCCGTCGGACTTGAAGCGGCCTTCACCGACGCGCGGCGGCCCTTGCGGCAAAGCCCCTGAGCCGCAGCACCTGTTTCAGACGTGTTCGGACGCGGCGGCCGCGGCCGAGGCTTCGGTGCGGGCATGCTCCGCGCTCTTCATGCCGTTGAAGAAGGCGTTGAGCGCCACCGAGACGATCGCGGCGAGCAGGATGCCGGATTCCAGCAGCGGGTGCAGGGCGTGCGGCAGGTTCTTGAAGAAGTTCGGCGAGACCAGCGGGATCATGCCGAAGCCGATCGAGATCGCCACGATGAACAGGTTGTTGGCATTGTTGCGGAAGTCCACCGCCGTCAGGATGCGGGCACCCGTGGCCGCCACCATGCCGAACATCACGAGGCCGGCTCCCCCTAAGACCACCTGGGGCACGGCTTCGACCAGGGCCGCCATCTTGGGGATCAGGCCCAGCGCCAGCATGATGACGCCGCCCGCGACCGTTACCCAGCGCGACCGGACGCCGGTGACGCCGACCAGCCCGACATTCTGCGAGACCGAGGTATAGGGGAAGGTGTTGAAGATGCCGCCGAGCAGCGTGCCGACGCCGTCGGCGCGGAGACCGCGCGTCAGCGCGTCCTGATCGACCCGCTTGCCGGTGATGTCGCCCAGCGCCAGGAACATGCCCAGCGATTCGATCATGACCACCATCATCACGATGCACATCGTCGCGATCGGAACCAGATGGAACTGCGGCATGCCGAAATGGAACGGCAGAATGATGTCGACCCAGGGCGCCGTGCCGACCTTATGGAAGTTCATCAGGCCCAGCGCCGCCGCCAGCACCGAACCGGCGACGATGCCGAGCAGCACCGCGATGTTGGCGAGGAAGCCCTTGCCCCATTTGATCAGCGCCAGGATGAAAAGCAGCACGAACAGGGCGATGCCGAGGCCGGTGACCTGCCCGTAATTGGGGTTGGGGAAGGCCG
>NZ_JCACHA010000077.1:0-4096 GCF_059503625.1 Skermanella sp. | reverse complement strand
GGCAGCCGACAAGCAGGCGCGTCTATGTCGGCTGCCGCTTCGCTTTAGCCGACCTACGCGCCGAAAGTATTCTCACTTCCCCCAACCTCTCCCTCCACCACACAAGAAAAAAGCCGCTGCCTTTCGGCAGCGGCTTGAGTTTAGAAGTCCCTGACGGGTATGTCGGGTGCTTCGGGGGGAGATCAGGTGGTCGCCGGGCGGACCTGCTGGTTCTGGGGCAGATCGGCGATCCGCATTTCCTCGGCGTTCCGGGCGTGGTGCTTGGCCAGCATCGGCCGCAGGACGACAAGGGCGCAGGTGGCGGACAGGAGATCCATCGCGGCGACGGTGTAGAGGACGGTGGACCACGTTCCGGTGGCTTCCATCAGCAGGTTGCCGACGGGGACCAGAAGGGCGGCGAAGCCTTTGGCGCAGTACAGGACGCCGTAGATCTTGCCGACGTGCTTGGTGCCGAAGGCGTCGCCGGCCGTGGCGCTGAAGAGGCTGTAGACTTCACCCCAGGCCAGGAACACGACGCCGGAGAGGATCAGGAAGGCGTAGGGGTTGTGGCCGAAGTAGCCGAGGGCGACGATGCCGAAGCCTTCCATCGTGAAGGCGATGAACATGGTCTTCTCGCGGCCGATGTGGTCGGAGATCCAGCCGAAGATCGGACGGGACAGGCCGTTCATGACGCGGTCGAGCATCAGGGCGAAGGGCAGGGCCGCCATCGTGAAGAAGTAGAGGTTGACCGGGAATTCCTTGACGCCGAGGTCGTGGGCGATCAGGCCGAGCTGGGCCACCGCCATCAGGCCGCCGGTGACCGTCAGGATGAACATGACCATCATGGTCCAGAAGACCGGGGTCCGCAGGGCCTCGCCGAGCGTATAGTCACGGCGCGACTGGGAAACCTTGGTCGAGTGGCGGACTTCTTCCTTCTGGGGCGACCGCAGGAACCAAGCTACCGCGAAGATCACCGTGCCCTGGAGTATGCCGAAGAAGAAGAAGGCGCTCTGGAAACCGGTGGACGCGATCATGCTGGCGATCGGCAGGATGGTCAGGGCCGAGCCGGCGCCGTAACCGCCGGCGGTCAGGCCGACCGCAAGGCCGCGGCGATGCGGGAACCACTTCAGCGCGTTGTTGATGCAGGTCGAATAGACGCAGCCGACACCCATGCCGCCGACGGCAGCGCCGATATAGAAGCCCGTCAGGTCGGTGGCGTATGAGTTGATGACCCAGGCCAGACCGGTCAGCACGCCGCCGATGGCGACCATGACGCGGGGGCCGTATTTGTCGATGAAGTAGCCCTCGATCGGGGTAAGCCAGGTCTGGACGACGACGAAGATCGTGAAAGCGGCCTGGATCGACGCGCGGGTCCATCCATAGGTCGCCTGAATTTCAGGAACGAACAAGGTCCACGCGTACTGGATGTTGGCCGTGGCGACCATACAGATGACGCCGACTATCAGCTGAATCCAGCGCGTCCGATCGGCCTGTTCGGCCGCTGTTCTTCCTTGTTGATTAACCGATGTATTCATCGGACGTTTCCTCCGTGTGGATGGACAGCCTTCGGTCCGTACTTCTTAATTTTTCCGGGGAGTTGCCGTTGTTCCCTCGCCTCGGCGGGCTCCGTTCTCCCTGGTGTCTGGTATATTGAATGCCATACACCAAGTCCAATGCAAATGCTTTTCTCACTTTTCCACGATGCGGAACCGGATCAGGCGAGGTATCCAAAAGAAAAAGTTGAATACGAAACCAAAAAGCCCCGGCCAAGGCCAGGGTTTTATTTTTGGCTCTGCTCTAGGGGATCTCGAAGGATAAACCGCGCCCATGCTCAAGGACTTTCTCCGAGCTACGCGGGACCTTCGCAGTGCAGCAAGGCACTTACGTTTTACTTGCTAGTCACTATGCTCCAAGCCTTGCCCGAAATGCAAGGCTGGCATCTGGTATTTTGTATTTCAGTGGGCTTGATCCCGGTCGCCGATGGGCTTATGTTGCTATGCAGCAAACGACAGCATTACAACCCTATCTACGAGACCCAAGCCATGCTGAAGAACACCGATTTCATCCTTACGCTCACCGCCTTCGCCGGCCTCGTGACCCATGTCCTGACCGCCAACGGCACCGTCTGGCCGTTCACCCAGTCCGACGATGCGGAAGAAACCGGCAGCATCTTCTGGACTTCAGACCGCCTTTCTCAGAGTGGCGAAGGCCACGAGCGCCCGTACTGCGTCGAGTAAGCTTCAGAAACTCGTCCAAACCATCCGCGGCAATTCCAGGCCCGGCAGATCCGTGAACAGCATGACCGCGGCTTGTCCAAGGCCGGCCAGCACTCCGAAGCAGACGGCGGAGACGATGGCGGCGGATTGGGCGTGACGATGGGTCCCCTTGCTATCCACACATTCCTCCCACGGTTCTTAATTATGTCAAATCATCTTCTGCCCGTGGCGTATTGAATGCAATATGCCATGCACCACGAGCGGCAGAGTTTCCCGGTAGGTGGAAGTGCATTCTGGTGCGTGAGACGGCTGCGTAAGATAGTTACGCCAGATCGTTCAAAGAGGCCGGGGAAATACAGGGATAATAGCCGGTCCCCTGGGGTATGTGCAGCTCGGCGCCTCCGCCGGTTTCCACATACTTGGGCGTGATCCTGACGATCCGCTGGGCCGATGCATCCGCCAGCGCCGCGGCGACCGACGCACTGCGCGAAAGCCGGGCGAGGTTCATCCGGGTGACGAAGATCAGGCGCGCCCGCTCCTGATCCGCCGCCAGCAGGATATCCTGGGGACGGTCCCACAGGCACCTTACCACCTCCGACCCGTCGGGTTCGGCGGCCTGGCCGGATGGGGCAGGGGCCAGGAAGAACAGGGTGTCGAAGCGCCTGGGCCGAATCTCCGGGGTTATCCAATGCCCGTAGGGAACCAGGAGGTCGCAGGCCGGCACGAGCCCTTCGGCGGCCAGCATCGCGTTGAAACCGATTTCTCCGGCAAGCAGCCGCCTCTGGTATCGCCCGGTCAGCCGAGCGACGGCTTCCGCATCGACCGGCCCGGCACCTTCGCTGGGACGGGCAAGCAGGATGCCGCATTCCTCGAAACATTCCCGGATCGCCGCCAGACGCAACGGCATATCGCCGTCGTTGCCGCCGGCGTGATCGTCGTCGCATAGGTCGTCGTCGCACAGGTCGTCGTCGCACAGGGCGCCGCCGGGAAACACCAGCGCTCCCGGCGCAAAGCGCAGCCCGGCATGCCGTTCGATCATCAGGGTTTCCAACCCGCGCGCACCGTCGCGCAGCAGGATCAGCGTCGCGGCGATTCGCGGAGCGGCCGGTGTAACGGACATGGCGTCTCGATCCTCAGGCTTCGTTCATTCGGCCCGAAAGACAATACCGTTCCGCCCAGGCTTTTGAAGCGTTTCCCGGAGGCTCGATGCCGCCGCCCAGGCCTGTCCCAGACTAAGGCCGCCGTCGTTTGCCGGAGCCTGCCGGGGCAGCAGCGCCTCGATGCCGGCGGCGGCGAAGCCTGAAGCGAGGCCTTGGGCCAGGACGCCGTTCATCAGGCAGCCGCCGGACAGCGCCACCCGTTTCAGCCCGCGTTCCCGCAGGACCGGCAGCGTCCAGTCGATCAGGGCGGCGGTCAGCGTGCCGTGGAACAGGTCGGCGCCCCCGGCGGCGTCCGACGCCGTCAGCAGGGCGTCGAGCAGCGGCAGCAGGTCGAGCACGCCGTCCGTCACGCTCCATGCCCCCGCAACAGCGCGCGGATGCCGGACCAGGGATTCCAGCACCATCGGCGCCTCCCCCTCGAACCCGGCGGCCGGGCGGATGCCGAGCAGCCCGCAGGCGGCATCGAACCAGCGTCCGCACGATGTCGTCGGAGGACAGTTGATGCCGCGCTCGACCATCCGGCGGACGCCGTCGGCCGGGCCGAAGCGGCCGAAGCGCGCCGCGATCTCGTCCGCCCTGTTCAGGCGGACCAGCGCCGCCGCAGCCATCCGCCACAGCTGCCGGGCCGCCGCGTCGCCTCCCGGCTGGGCAAGCGGCGCCAGATGACCGATGCGCTGCGCCGCCGGACCGTCGACCAGCAGCATTTCCCCGCCCCAGGAACCGCCGTCGCTCCCCATTCCG
>NZ_JCACHA010000076.1:0-4098 GCF_059503625.1 Skermanella sp. | reverse complement strand
CGAAGATCATAGGCCGCCAGCGCGAGGTCGTCGCCTGCCGTCGGTCGGGTGAGGTCTTTCCGATAGAACTGGCGATCGCGGAGATCACGCTGGAGGAAGGCCGCAAGTTCATCGGAGTCATCCGCGACATCACCCTGAGAAAAGAGGCGGAGCGCGAGATCCGCGACAGCGAGAAGAGCTTCCGCGATTTTGCCGCCTCCGCGTCCGACTGGTTCTGGGAGATGGACGACCGGCTGCGCTTCACCCGGTTCCTCGGCAATTTCGAAGCTGTGCTGGGCGCTTCAGCCGAGATTGCCGTCGGCCGCACCCTGCGCGAACTCGTCGGCCCCGATGCGGACACCGAGCGGCTCGGCGATCTCGACGCGCACAGGCCGTTCCGCGGGCTGACCTGCCGTTTCGAGGATGTCGAGGCTACCGTCCGCACCATCAGCATCAGCGGGACGCCGCTGTGTACCGACCAGGGCGTCTTCACCGGCTACCGCGGCACCGCGACCGACCTGACCGCATCCGTCGCCGCCGAACAGCGGATGAACCTTGCGGAAGCCAAGCTCGCGGCGGCAATCGCTAGCATCTCCGAAGGCTTGGTGCTGTTCGACGCCGACGACAGGCTCGTCCTGTGCAACGAACCGTACCGGCACATGTTCGCTCCGATCGCCGATCTTCTTCAGCCCGGCCTTTCCTTCGATAAGGCGCTCGACGCCCTGGTCGAGCGCAGCCATTACCTGGACCATGGCCATGCCGCCGAATGGCTGACCGACCGTGTCGAAGCCCATCTCCGCGCCGACGGCACACCGTTCCTTCACTACATGGCGAACGGCATGGAGATCGAAAGCACGGAGCGCCGCACCCTCGACAGCGGGACTGTCGGCATCTACGTGAACGTAACCGACCGACGCCGGATCGCCCGCGAACTTCTCGACGCGAAGGAGAAGGCGGAGGCCGCCGACCATGCCAAGTCGGAATTCCTGGCTGCCATGAGCCACGAGATCAGAACGCCGATGAACGGCGTCATCGGCATGACCGGCCTGCTGCTGGATACGGGCCTTACGTCCGACCAGCGCTACTATGCCGAAACGATCCGGGAGAGCGGCGAAGCTCTGCTCGCCATCATCAACGACATCCTGGATTTCTCCAAGATCGAGGCAGGGCGCCTGGAACTGGAAGAGACCGAGTTCTCGATCCTGGACGAGGCGGAAGCGGTGGTCGAGCTGCTGGCCCCGCGAGCGCTTTCCAAGGGGATCGAGATCGTCTCCTTCGTGCCCCCCTCCCTGCACAAAATGGTTCTGGGCGACCCCGGGCGGCTTCGGCAGATCCTGCTCAATCTGGTCGGCAACGCCGTCAAGTTCACCGAACACGGCGTGGTTTCGCTTCAGGTGATCGATCTCGCCGGGCCGGACGGGCTCAAGAGTATCCGCTTCGTCGTGGACGACACCGGCATCGGCATCCCTCCGGAAGCGATGGGACGGCTGTTCCGGCATTTCTCCCAGGTGGACAGCACGACGTCCCGCCGCTACGGCGGTACCGGCCTCGGGCTCGTCATCTCCAAGCGGCTGGTCGATCTGATGGGCGGCGACATAGGGGTGGAGAGCACGGTCGGCCGGGGTTCCACCTTCTGGTTCGAACTGCCGCTGGCCCGGACCGACCGGATGCCGGCGGCCAAGCAGGCGGACTGGTCCGTACTGGCGGGCCGTCATGTGCTGATCGTCGACGACACGGCGGTCAACCGCGACATCATGGTGCGGCAACTGACGCCGTGGGGCGTGCAGACCAGGACTGCCGTTTCCGCAGCCGAAGGCCTGATGATCCTGCGCCAGGCCGCCAAGTCGGGGCAGTCCATCGACGCCGTACTGCTCGACCACAACATGCCGGAGATGTCCGGTATCGACCTGCTGGCGATCCTGCGCGCCGACCCTCGGCTGCGCGGTCTCAAGATCCTGCTCTGCTCGTCGTCGGGGGTAGGCAGCCTGAAGGACGAACTGATCGGCGTGGAGGTCGACGGCTTCCTTCACAAGCCGCTCCGTCACACGACCCTGCTGACCCGGCTGGCGGAAATGCTCGGCGGTGCGATCGAGGATGCGGGCGCCGTCACCAGTGCACCGGCGGAGCCGGCGATGCCCGCCCGCCGCTTGCGTATCCTTGTGGCCGAGGACAATCAGGTCAACCAGCAGGTTGCAACCGGCCTGATCACCAAGCTTGGCCATCGTGTCGACATCGCGGCCAACGGACGCGAAGCGGTGGAGGCGATCTGCAACCTCCCCTACGATCTCATCCTCATGGACGTCCAGATGCCGGAGATGGACGGGTTCGAGGCGACCGCGGCGATCCGGCGCCTGAACGGCGGCCGTGCCGATGTCCCGATTATCGCCATGACCGCCAATGCGATGGAAGGCGATCCGCAGAAGTGCCTGGCTGCCGGCATGGACGATTACATCGCCAAGCCGGTCGACCGACGCAAACTCGCCAACGCCATCGGCTACTGGTCGGCCCGGCGCAGCGGCGGTGCCGAACTGGCGTCCGCACCGGTGGTGGAGGCTCTACCCAAGCCGATGCGGGAGCCTGACCATATCCCCGATCCGGAGCAGAAGCAGGACCTCAGACGCGCGATCCTGGTCGTCGAGGACGATCCGATCAGCCGCCGGATACTCGCCGGACTGCTGAAGGAGGAAGGGCGCGACATCGATACCGCCGTCAATGGCACCGAAGCGGTCGAAGCGGCGAAACGCCGCCCCTACGATGCCATCCTGATGGATATCCAGATGCCGGAGATGGACGGCTTTGCCGCCACCCGCGCAATCCGGGCGCTGCCCAGCCCGTCAGGCGCCACGCCGGTCATCGCCATGACGGCGGATGCCGACCTTCTTCAAGGGGACGAGTGGCGCGACTGCGGCATGATCGACTTCGTGACGAAGCCGATCAACCGCAAGCAGGTCAACGAGAAACTCGAGCATTGGACGTCCCAGGCCGCCGACAAGGCTTCCGGCAAGGCCGCCAATATGGCCGATGACGAGGCAGGACAAGTGGAGGTCGAGCGGCTGGCCGATCTGGCCGACGCGATGGGCTGGGATACCGTTGCCGAACTTGTGGAACTCTTCATCGAGGCGAGCGGACAGTCCGTCACGGCCATCTGCGCGGCACTCGCCGCTGGCGATCTGGTCAGAGCCGGCAAGGAAGCCCATACCCTCAAAGGCTCTTCCAGCAATGTCGGAGCCGTGACCGTGCAGGCCGTTTGCCAGACTTTGCTGGAGGCGTGCCATCACGACGACTTGGCTGCCGCCCGATCCCTGGCCATGCCGGTCGCCACCGCCACCGCCGCAGCCGTCGTCCCGCTGCGCGCCGCGACGGCCGATCGGGTGACCGCCTGAGCGATCCGGCCATGCGATCGCCGCCTTGGAACCGGCCGACCTTCCTGCCGGTTCCTCACCTGAAGGGATCAGGTGAATGGCTGCTCAACCGCAAAACCACAAAGTTATCTATGCAGCCCTGGCGGGAAACCTGCTGGTTGCGCTGACCAAGTTCGTCGCCGCCTGGTACACCGGCAGCTCAGCCATGCTGAGCGAAGGGGTTCACTCGCTGGTGGATACCGGCAACCAGTTCCTGCTGCTCTACGGGCTTCGGCAGGCGGCCCGCCCGCCGGATGAAAGTTACCCGCTTGGCCACGGCCGGGAACTCTATTTCTGGAGTTTCATCGTTGCCTTGCTGGTCTTCGCCCTGGGCGCGGGGGTTTCGATCTACGAGGGCATCATCCATATCGGCGATCCGGTGAAAATCAGCAACCCGCTGATCAACTATGTCGTGCTGGGTTTGGCCATGCTGTTCGAAGGCGCTTCCTGGTATGTCGCGCTCAAGGACTTCCGCCGGATCAAGGGCACCCGTGGCTGGTTCAAGGCGATCCGGGAGAGCAAGGACCCGACGACCTTCACGGTCCTGTTCGAAGACACCGCCGCCCTGGTCGGTCTCGCCATCGCGTTCGTCGGGACGGCAGCCAGCGAGTGGTTCGAGGCGCCGGTCCTGGACGGCGTCGCATCCATCGCGATCGGCTGCGTCCTGGCTATCACCGCCATTCTGCTGGCCCGCGAAACCAAGGGTCTGCTGATGGGG
>NZ_JCACHA010000075.1:0-4099 GCF_059503625.1 Skermanella sp. | reverse complement strand
CTTGCGGGCACATAGGACAACCCGCCGTTGGCGAGCTTCGCCGTTACGTCCTGCCGGCGCTTCGCCAGTTCCTCGTCGGAGATCAGGATATTGGCTTCGCGCTTGTTCAGGTCGATCCGCACGCGGTCGCCGGTCTGCACCAGCGCCAGACCGCCGCCTGCCGCCGCTTCCGGCGATGCGTTCAGGATCGAGGGAGATCCCGAAGTCCCGGACTGCCGCCCGTCGCCGATGCAGGGAAGTTCGGTGATGCCGCGCTTCAGCAAGGCTGCCGGCGGGTCCATGTTGACGACTTCGGCGGCGCCGGGATGGCCGATCGGGCCGGCGCCCCGGATGAACAGGATCGAATGCTCGTCGATATCCAGCGACGGGTCGTTGATCCGGGCATGGTAGTCCTCGCGGCCGTCGAACACGACGGCCTTGCCTTCGAAGGCCTCGGGGTCGCTCGGGTTCGACAGGTAGCGCTCCCGGAACTCCTTGGAGATGACGCTGGTCTTCATGATGGCGCTGTCGAACAGGTTGCCCTTCAGGTTCAGGAAGCCGGCGTCGGCCAGCATCGGCTGATCGAAGGCGCGGATGACCTCGCGGTCCTCCGTGAACTTGCCCGTACAGTTCTCGCCCATCGTCTTGCCGTTGACGGTCTTGGCATCCGGGTGCGGCAGGCGTCCCGCGGCGATCAGTTCGGCCACGACGGCCGGGACGCTGCCAGCGCGGAAGAAGTCTTCGCCCAGGAACCGGCCCGCCGGCTGCATGTCGACCAGCAGCGGGATGCTGTGCCCGACCTTCTCCCAATCGTCGTTGCTGAGTTCCAGCCCAAGGTGCCGTGCGATGGCGTTGAGGTGGATCGGCGCGTTGGTCGAGCCGCCGATCGCCGAGCAGACCGCGATGGCGTTCTCGAAGGATTCGCGCGTCATGATGTCGGACGGCTTAAGGTCCTCCCACACCATTTCAACGATGCGCTTGCCGGTCAGGTAGGCCGTGGCGGCGCGTTCCTTGTGGACGGCCGGGATCGCGGCCGAACCCGGCAGCATCATGCCCAGCGCCTCGGCCAGCGAGTTCATCGTCGTGGCCGTGCCCATGGTGTTGCAGAACCCTGGCGACGGGGCGGAGGACGCGACCAGATCGACGTATTCCTTCCAGCCGATCTCGCCGGCGGTCTTCAGCTTCTTGGCATGCCATTTGATCGTGCCGGACCCGGTCCGCTGGCCCTTGTACCAGCCGTTCAGCATCGGGCCGACCGACAGGGCAATGGCCGGAATGTTCACGGTCGCCGCCGCCATCAGCAAGGCCGGGGTAGTCTTGTCGCAGCCGGTCGTCAGCACCACGGCGTCCAGCGGATAGCCGAACAGGGTCTCGACCAGCCCCAGATAGGCCAGGTTGCGGTCAAGGCCGGCGGTCGGCCGCTTGCCGGTTTCCTGGATCGGATGGACTGGGAACTCGAAGGCGATGCCGCCGGCTTCGCGGATGCCTTCCCGGATACGTTCCGCCAGGACGATGTGCTGGCGGTTGCAGGGCGACAGGTCCGAGCCGGTCTGCGCGATGCCGATGATCGGCTTGCCGGATTGCAGTTCGTCGCGGGTGATGCCCCAGTTCATGTAGCGCTCGATGTAGAGCGCCGTCATGTCGGGATCGTCCGGATTGTCGAACCAGATCTGCGACCTGAGTTTTACCTGAGTGCCATGCTTTGCATCGAAAGACACGATTCTCTCCCATCCCGGAAACGGGTCGGCGCGTCTTGAGCCGCCGGCCCTTCTTATTGGTTGAATGCGCCAAGGTACGGGGCGCCTGGGATAACCGTCCAATCGAAAATCGGACGACTATGATATAACAATCTGTATGTCTTTACGTGCGGATCAAAGCCGGAAAATTCCATGCTGCCTCAATCTCTGCCGCCGAACTGGTTCCTCCGCGCGCGACTGAAGTTCCGGCATCTTCAGCTTTTCCTTGCGCTCGACGAGCACAGGAACCTCCACCGCGCCGCCGCCAGCCTCAACCTTTCACAGCCCGCAGCGTCCAAGCTGCTCGGCGATTTCGAGGATGCTCTGGGGTTCCCGTTGTTCGAGCGGCACGCGCGCGGCATCGAACCCAACTGGTACGGCGAGCTGATGATTCGCCATGCCAGGGTCATCCTGTCCGAGCTGGCGGTCGCCGGATCGGAACTGACGGCGCTCCAGGCCGGGCACAGCGGCAAGGTCACGGTCGGGACGGTGATGGCGCCGGCGGTGGAACTGGTCGTTCCGGCGGTCGACGCGGTCAGGCAGGGACATCCCGGCCTTCAGATCTTCGTCGACGTCGATACCAGCCCCGCCCTGGTCGACCGCCTGCGGCAGGGCCAGCTCGACTTCGCGATCGCCCGGATTCCGGCGGATGCCGATCCCACTCCCTTCATCTATGAGGAGATCGGCGACGAGGAACTCTGCTTCGTCTGCCGCAGCGGACATCCGCTGGCGGGGATGGACCTCGTCACTCTGGAAGACCTCGTCGGGCAGACCTGGGTATTGCAGCCGCACGGATCGTTGCTGCGCCGGCTGGTCCACCAAATGTTCCGGAGCAGGAGGCTGCCGATCCCGGCACAAGTGATCGAAAGTGCTTCCGTCGTCATGTCGATGGCGATGATCGACAAAACGGACGCGCTGTCGGTTACGGCCCGCGCACTCGCGGAGCTGTACTGTTCGACAAACCGCTTCTCGATCCTGAAGTTCGAGAAGCGCTTCAGCGTCGAGCCCTACGGCCTCGTCCTTATGAAGGATCACCCCTTGTCGCCGGGTGCGCGGACCCTGCTGGCAGCAATCCGGGCCGCTCTTCCTCGTCCGGCGGCGCCGGATCTTGAGCGGAGCGGCACGGTACCGTGATCGAAAACCTCGACCCGTGCCCGACGATCGAGCATACCGATACCTGATGATTGAGCAGGTCCGCAGTCCGGCGGACGATGGACAAGCCTAAGCCGACGCCCTGGGATGCTCCGGGCTCCACCGGATCGATCCGATGGAACTCCTCGAAGATTTCCTCCAGCCGGTCGGCGGCGATGCCGACTCCGGTGTCCCATACCTCCAGCCGCAGCATCGTGTTCCGACGGCGGCAGGCCAGCAGGATTCCGCCATTGGCCGTGTAGCGGAGCGCGTTGCCGAGCAGGTTCGCAACGATCCGGTGCAACAGGTCCGGATCGCTCAGGATTTCGCAGTCATGCCCCCGGATGCGCAGGCTCAGTCCCCGGCTTTCCGCAAGAGGCCTGAACTCCATCTCAAGCCGGCCGAGGAGGTTCGCGGCCGGAAACCTTTCGATGCGCAACTCCACCGTTCCGCTTTCCAGCCGCGACAGGTCGAGCAGGCTCGACAGCATCCGCTGCCCGCTCTCATGCGCTCGCTCCAGCGCTTGCAGCAGTTCATGATTGGGCGTGTCCTTCAGCCGGCTGTCCAGAAGGTCGATGAAAAGCCGCATCGCCTGGAAAGGCTGGCCTAGATCGTGACTGGCGGCGGCCAGGAACCTCGACTTCATCTGGTTCGCCCGGTTGGCCTCGTCGCGTGCCATCCGCAGGTCGGTGGTCCGACGTTCCACCTTGCGCTCGAGGTCGGCGAGGACCGACGACAGCTCGTCCGCAAGCCGGCTCTTCTCCATCTTCAGCTGGAGTATCGTGGAACTCCAGCGATTCAGCTTCCAGGCCGCGATCCACAGGAAGACGGTGAACATGAAACTCAGGGCCGCCATGCCGAGCCAGACCGGGCTTCCCTCAAGAGCGAACCGGATCGCCAGGGGCAGCATGCAGGGGATCAGGAAAGCCATCACCACGGGAAGCAGCGGCGACAGGGTGACGACAGATCCCGCCGCCATCCCGCCCAGGACGAATGCGACGAACAGCCGGTAGAGCGGCGGCTCGGGCAACAGAAGCGCGAGCCCGATACCCCAGATGCAGCCGGAAATTCCTGAAGCCAGGGTCAGACGCCGGACGGACTGCGCGGGATCCCCGATGCTTCCGGTCAGTAATCGTCCCGCCAGACCCTCATGGAAAAAGCGGATCGCAGTCAGTACGACCAGTAAACCCGACCAGACCGCCACTTGCACAACTGGAACGACCGCCGTGAGTACGATGGCGATCAGGATCGAG
>NZ_JCACHA010000074.1:0-4105 GCF_059503625.1 Skermanella sp. | reverse complement strand
CTGGACATAGTCCTGACCGATCAGGTGATCGACCTGCTGGAGGAGCGCGCCGATGTCGCGATCCGCACCGGGCCGCTGAGGGCCTCGCAGCTCGTGGCGCGGAAGCTCGGGGCGAGCCGCATGGCGGTGGTGGCGTCGCCGTCTTATCTGGAGCGCTTCGGAAATCCTCGAACGCTGGACGATATCGCCTCCCACAACCGCATCGGCTTCAACTTCGCCCGCAGCATCGAGGAATGGCCGTTCCTGGAGGCGGGTGCAATCCGCACGGTGCCGGCCTGCGGCGACGTGCAGGTAGGAGACGGCGAGACCGCGCGCCGGCTGGTGCTGGCCGGGGTAGGACTGGCGCGGCTGTCGCGCTTCCATATCGATCCGGACATCCGGGACGGGCGGCTGGTGCCGGTGCTGGAAGACCTCAACCCCGGCGATGTCGAGGAAATCCACGCCGTCTTCGTCGGCGCCGGGCTGCACCTTCCGGCGCGGGTGCGCGCCTTCATCGATTATCTGGCCGGCAACGTGAAGCTCGGGGTCACCCAGCTATGAGCGGTATAGTCGATCTCCGACCACGCCGATGGCTGCGGCGGCATCCCCGGCAGCAGCGGCCGGTCCACCGGTTCGAAGGTCACGCGGACGCGGATCGCCTTGCGGCCCTCGGTCAGGCGGAGCGGCAGCAGGAACTCGTCGTCGCGTAGCCGTACATCGGTCTTGTAGACCGCCGGGTTGGGCGGGTCGGTCTCATGGGCCGGGAAGCTATGGTAGTAGGTGGTCGAGCCGGCGAGATACCACGTGCCGGCCGATTCCCATTGGGGCGCCGAGGCATCGGCGTCCGCTATCCAGACCTCGGCCTTCTGGTCGGGCAGATCGTAGTCCAGCGTCCGGCGCAGCATCACGCCCCTGTTGTCGGGCCGGATGTTCAGCGTGAACTCCGAACTGCCGCGCGTCCGGCGGCCAAGGCCGGGTTGCGGTGCGGTGGCGTCGGGCGACCGGTAGCCATGATCGCTTTCCGATCTTTCATCGCCTACGATCAGGCGGTCGGTCTGGACCAGCGACGCCGCCGGCAGCCCGTACCAGTAGGTCACCGTCCGGTACTGCTCGGCCATCTCGTTGAGGCCGCCGTGTTCCAGCTGGATGCGGGCGTTCCGGCCGAACGGGAACAGGTCGGCCAGCAGGAACCGGTAGGCGGAGTGGACCAGATCGTCCTCCGTGCGGGCGTCCTCCGGCCGGGGCGCGCCGATCGGATGTCCGGCGAAGGGCAGCGTCATCGTCTGTCCGCCCCAGTAATCGCCGCCGCCGCCCCATTCCTCGGTTCCGGTGCCATGGGCCTGCGGCGTCAGGGCGTCGTCGAAGTAGAAGCGCGGATCGCCCTCCAGCGTCCGCAACTCGGCCCGGTCGGTGAAGGTGAACGACGTGCCGACGAACGATCCCGACCAGTCGCCGCTGCCCTCGATCCCGCGCGTGTCGAGCAGTACATGGTCGCGGCCCGGTTCTCCGCCGCCATGGTCGCGGTAGGTCGCGTGGAAATACCCGACGGAGGCCGGGTCCCCGCCGAAAGGCTGGTGGCGGATCTCGGCGGTGAGCGGGACGGGGGAGGACAGGCCCTGCGGCGGGACCAGTTCGATCCGGGCGGACCGGAAGAACGGCATCGGGAAGTAGCAGTCGAGATGCACGGCGTCGGCGGCGTAGCGGATGCCGACCGGAAACGCCTTCACCAGATGCTCGGCGCCGTCGCGGTTGTGCAGCAGGCCGGCGCCGAAGAACAGCGCCAGCGGTGCGTCGATCGACGGCGCCGCCCTGTCGTCCCAGGTGACGCGCAGCCGGGCGTCCGACAGTTCGCGGGCACGGTCGCGGGGGATCGTGAGTTTCAGCGCGCGGATCGTCGCGGAGCCGGACTGTTCGAACAGCGCCGCCGTCTTGCCGGGGGCGAGGGTGACGCGGCGTTCGGCGCGGGCGATATCCCGGGGCGCGATGTCCGTCCCGGCGCGGGAGATCAGTTCCAGGATCTTGGGATCGGGCGGTTTGGTCAGGTCGAAGGGGACCAATGGAGTGGATAGCGGAGTGCCCTCGGCGAACTGGTGGTAGATGTAGTAGCCGGTGCCGTAGAAGGTCCGGCCATAGGCCAGCCTGAGGGAGCGGTCGAAGGCGATCGGCACCCAGTTGAGATTGGCGCCCTTTGTCGCGGACCATGTCCACGCCAGTGGGGGCGGGAAGATTGCCGCCGGCTCAAACGTCGAATTCGGGACGGGATGGTCCGGGTCGGCGGTGCTGCTCCCGCGCACGACGTAATCGGTGCCGTCCACCTCGTAATGCCACGGGCTGCCATGCCAGTGATTGGTGCGGACGAAATACAGGACCCCGCGCCCAAGGATATCCAGCGCCACGTTGAAATCGGGACGTTCCGCGTAGAGGAAGTGCGAAGCATCGGCCGTGCGGTTGCCGCCCTCACGGTCGTAGGTCGAGCGCATATAGGCCCGGACGCCGATCCGCTGCTGGGGCCAGCGATCCCACAGGGCATAGGCGTCGAGGCCGACGGGAACGGGGTCGGCGGCATGGGTTGGCGTGGCGAAGGCGCAGATCAGAGCTGTTGCCGCAAGGATCGAACGCTTCATGCTGGTTCCTTCGGTACCTGGGAAGTCGATGCGCTTACCCCCTCACGGCTCGAACCGCTCGAACGCTTCCTTGTAGTCCGGATGCCAGCGCGACAGCGGCGGGCGGTTCTGGATGATGTCCTCCGCGGCCCAGCGGATGCGCTTGTTGTCCATTTCCCGCGACACGTCGTTGTCCGGGCACAGGATGTAGAAGTCTCCGTTCGCCATCGAGTCCATCATGAAGTCCACGACCTGCTCGGCCGTCCACGCTCCCGCCGGCTTCTCGGTAACGCCCTTGGCGCGGGTGAAGCCGGTGAAGGTGAAGCCGGGGATCAGCAGATGGGCGGTGACCTGGCAGCCCTCGACATTGCGAAGCTCATGCGCCAGCGCCTCGGTCACGACCTTCACGCCGGCCTTGGTGACGTTGTAGGCGGTGTCGCCGGGCGGGCAGGTGATGCCCTGCTTGGAGCCGGTGTTGACGATGGCGGCCGGCTTGCCCTGGTCGATCAGCGCCGGACCGAAGACCTGGACGCCGTTGATGACTCCCCACAGGTTGGTGGCGAGGGTGTCGCGCCAGCGTTGCGGATCGGCGAACAACCCGCCGCCGCCTTCGCGGGCCGCGTTGTTCATGACTACAGCGATATCGCCGAATGCTTCGAACGCCTTGTCCTTCAGGCGCCTGACCTGCTCGGCGTCGGAAACATCGGTCGGCACGGCGATGACCTCGCCGCCGGAGCGGCGGATCGTCTCGGCGGCGGCTTCCAGCGCTTCGGCGTCGATGTCGGCCAGGCAGATCTTCATGCCCAGCTTGGCGAAGCGTTCGGCGGCGGCAAGGCCGATGCCGCTGGCGCCGCCGGTGATGACGGCGGCGCGGTCGGGTGCTAGGGCGGGATGCTGTGGCATGGTGGTTTCTCCGGGAGCCGGTTTCGTGGCCCATTCCATGGGCGATGGCTTTTCAATCCTTTATACGGCTATCTTCATAATTCTGTTCCTTGACAGAGGCCGCCGGCGGTGGCGACGATTGATTGACGTCCTGTTGCGGTGCCGGAATCCCAGACATGCCAGAACCCAAGACATGATCGAAATCACCCGAATCCTGGGCCACTGCGACGATCCGGACCTGTCGGCCCGCATCCATCACGCGGCCCACCATGGCGGCATCGAATATCTGCACATTCCTCCCGCCGAAGCAGCCCGCCGCCGGTTCCGCGCCGTGACCGACATGGGCAGCGAGTGCGCCGTGATGCTGCCGCGCGACCAGGGCATCTTCGACGGTGCCGTGCTTCTGCTGGAACACGACCGCGCCGTGGTGGCGCGCCTGACCGAGCAGCACTGGCTGCGGCTGCGGCCGAGCGATGTCGAGGGCGCCGCCCTGGAACTGGGTTACCATGCCGGCAACCTGCACTGGCGCGTCCGCTTCGACCACGGCGATCTGCTGGTGGCGCTGGACGGCCCTCGCGAGACCTATGTGGCGCGGCTGGCCGACCTGATGGACGAGGGCAAGGTCGAGGTCGCCGGTGAGT
>NZ_JCACHA010000073.1:0-4106 GCF_059503625.1 Skermanella sp. | reverse complement strand
CTGCTGCTTGCGATCCGTGGCGGCCTGTTCACGCCGTCGGAAGTCGGAGCCTTCGCTGTAGTCTATGCCGCCGTCGTCGGGTTCCTGCTGCACAGGGAACTGACCTGGGCCAGCGTCATGGAGGCCTTGTTCGAAGCTGTGGTCGATACAGGACTGATCATGCTGATCATCCTGTTTTCCGGGATGGTCGGGTACGCCATCATCTTCGAGCAGGCGCCGCAGAGCATCGCCGAAGCCATGACCGGATTGACGCGCGAACCGATCCTCGTGGTGGCGCTGATCCTGGTCTTCCTTTTCATCGCCGGACTGTTCATCGAAAGCACGGTGCTGGTCCTGCTGCTGACGCCGATCTTCCTGCCCATCGTGACGCCGCTGGGCGTAGACCCGGTGCATTTCGGCATCCTCATGATGACCATCGTCACCCTGGGATCGATGACGCCGCCGGTCGGCGTCGCGATGTACACCGTGTGCAGTCTGCTCGATTGCCCGGTGGAGGAATACGTCGTGGAATCGCTGCCCTTCATCTTCACGATCCTGGTGCTGGTCGCGGTTCTCGCCCTTTGGCCCGGCCTCGTCCTGTTCCTGCCGAACGCCCTGATGTGAGGAAAGGCATCGTCACCGATCCCCGGACCATCCTCGTCCATTCTCCGGCATGATCCGGGGATTGTGCTGCGGGCAATTCCGGCTGAAGGCTCTGAGCCGCAGCCGGAAGATGGTTTCGAATCCGCCACGTACAGTAAAAAATCAGGAAGTAACACAGTTCACGGTCACCGCACGGCAATGACGTCTATTGTAATCGAGCGGTATTGAAAGTGGTGGAATGGATCGGAGCTATGAGTTCTGCCGGAGGCGCTGAATTTAAGTATTCAATGATATCTTCATTGCGGCGGCGACGGCTGTTTATGTCGGGCGGTGAGATGCTGTCTTGCGCGTCGGTCGATATCCGCGTATGAGATTCAGAGAACGACATGCGAAAATGCATGCAAACAGCTTGGAACAGCTTGGAGGAACGCTCATGAAACCGCTCAATCTTCTGGGTCGCTCCGCGGCCGCGGCACTGCTGGCGGGGCTGCTGGCGCTGCCGTCCGTTTCCGCGACGGCGCAAACGCTGAAGGCTTCGCATCAATGGCCGAGCGGGACGGGCGACTTCCGTGACGAGATGATCCAGATCATCGCCAAGGAGCTTAGTGCCGCCAATGTCGGGCTCGATGTCCGGGTGTTTCCGGGCTCGTCCCTGGTCAAGCCCCGTGAGCAGTGGAGCGCGCTGTCCAAGGGCCAGATCGACATTTCGCTGTTCCCCCTGGACTATGCCGCCGGCAAGCATCCGCAGTTCAGCGCCACGCTGATGCCGGGGCTCGTCAAGAACCACGAGCACGCCATCCGGCTTTCCAAATCGCCGTTCATGGACGAAATCAAGAAGATCGTCGAAGGCGAGGGGATCATCGTGATCGCCGACGGCTGGCTGGCCGGCGGCTTCGCGTCGAAGAAGAAGTGCATCCTTGCTCCGGAAGACGCGCAGGGGCAGGTGATGCGCGCCGCCGGTCCGATGTTCGAGCGGATGCTGGCGGGAGCGGGCGCCTCGCTGGCATCGATGCCCAGCTCGGAAATCTATACGGCGATGCAGACCGGCGTGCTCGACGGCGCCAACACCTCGTCGGAAAGCTTCAGCTCCTATCGTCTCCAGGAGCAGGTCAAGTGCATGACGCCGCCGGGCGACCAGGCGCTCTGGTTCATGTACGAGCCGCTGCTGATGTCCAAGCGCAGCTTCGACCGGCTCGAACCGAAGCAGCAGGAAGCCTTGATGGCCGCCGCGAAGAAGGCCGAGGACTACGGTTTCAAGAAGGCAGCCGAAGCGGATGCCCAGATGGTCGACCTGTTCAAGAAAGCGGGTGTCGAGATCGTCTATATGGACGCAGCGCAGGCCGACGCCTGGCGCAACCTTGCCAAGGAAACGTCGTACAAGACCTTCGCGGCCGAGGTGACCGGCGGGCAGGCGCTCATCGACAAGGCCCTGGCGGTTCAGTAGCCCCGTAACCGCAAACCCGTCACGGCCCTGCAATCCGGGTGCGCGCAACCGGATTGCAGCGGAAAGGGAACCCTCATGGATTTATTCATCCGGAGCGTCGCGATGGTATCGCGGGCCTGCGGCTTCGTCGCCGGCCTGCTGATCCTCATCTCCATCCTCGTCGTCACCCACATGGTGTTCCAGCGCTACGCTCTCGGCCAGCCGACCATCTGGCAGACCGAGTTCGTGATCTATGCCCTGGTCGCGTCCACGCTGATCGGCAGCCCCTATGTCCTGCTGCTTCGCGGCCACGTCAACATGGACATCGTCGCGATCTATGCTGGTCCGCGCTTCCGCTTCTGGCTGGCGATGGTGGCCTCGATCGGCGCGCTGGGCTTCTGTCTGCTGCTGTTCTGGTTCGGCGCGCATTACTGGTACGAGGCGTGGTCGAAGGACTGGCATTCCGACACGCTCTGGCGGGTGCCGCTCTGGATTCCGCACCTGTCGCTTCCCGTCGGCATAGGGGTCCTGTCGCTGCAATACATCGCGGAGATCCTGAGTCTCGCTACCGGCAGGACTCTTCCCTTCGGCCTGCCGCCGACGACCGGCACGGAAGCGCTGACCCAATCCTTTCCCGCCCATGCGGATACGCTGACATGAACCCGCTATCCATGGGGCTCTTCGTGCTCGTGGGCACGCTCCTGGTCATGATGACCGGGATGCCCATCGCTTTCTCGCTTGGCATCGTCTCTGTGGCGGCGCTGGTGGCGTTCGAGGGGCCGCGCAGCCTGGACTTCATCGCGGAAACCTTCCTGGGGGGCCTCGACGACTTCACGCTGGTGTCGATTCCGATGTTCGTCCTGATGGGGGCGGCCGTCGCGTCGTCCCGCGCCGGGCGCGACCTCTACGAAGCGCTGGACCGCTGGCTTTACCGGGTGCCCGGCGGACTGGTGATCTCCAACCTGGGCGCCTGCGCGCTCTTCGCGGCGCTGACCGGATCGTCGCCGGCGACATGCGCCGCGATCGGCAAGATGGGCATCCCTGAGATGCGCAAGCGCGGCTATCCGGACGAGATCGCGACGGGGTCGATCGCCGCGGGCGGCACGCTCGGCATCCTGATCCCGCCCAGCCTGACCTTCATCCTCTACGGTATCGCCACCGAAAGCTCGATCGGCCGCCTGTTCCTGGCCGGCGTGGTGCCGGGCATCATGCTGACCGTGCTGTTCATGGCCTGGACATGGTTCGCCGTTCGCCGCAGCGGCCACCGCGCCTACGATCCCGCCTTTCGTTGGACGTGGAAGGAGAAATTCTCCGCCCTGCCCAAGGTGCTGCCGTTCCTGGCGATCATCGGCGCCGTGATGTGGGCGCTGTACGGCGGCGTCGCGACGCCGTCGGAAGCGGCGGGGCTGGGAGCGCTGTTCTGCCTGCTGCTCGCCATCGTGATCTACCGGATGTGGCGTATCCAGGATCTCGTGGCGATCTTCCGCGACACGACCAAGGAGTCGGTGATGATCCTGATGATCATCGGCACCTCGATCCTATTCAGCTACATGCTGACCAACCTGTACCTGACGCAGTCCCTGGCGGAGTGGATCGCCTCGCTCGACGTCAACCGGTGGGTGCTGCTGGCGGCGATCAACGCGATGCTTCTGCTCGCCGGATGCTTCCTGCCGCCGGCGGCGATCATCCTCATGACGACGCCGATCCTGCTGCCGATCATCACCGCCGCCGGCTTCGACATCATCTGGTTCGGCGTCATCCTGACCATCAACATGGAAGTCGGCCTGATCACGCCGCCGGTCGGCCTGAACCTCTACGTCATCAACGGCATCGCCCCCGATGTGCCGCTGTCCCGCATCCTGTGGGGCTCGCTGCCATACGTGATGTGCATGCTGCTGGCCATATTGATCCTGTGCATCTTCCCGGGCATCGCGACGTGGCTGCCGGACATGCTGATGGGGCCGGCGACCTGATCGGCTCCATCGGCACCTGAAACCGGATCGGAAACGAAAAGGGGAGGGGGAACGAATAAGGCTATTCCGGGTCGAAAATTGGGCAGCTTCGGTGCGGCGGCTGCCACTTCTTCCCGCATCCAGGGGTT
>NZ_JCACHA010000072.1:0-4107 GCF_059503625.1 Skermanella sp. | reverse complement strand
CACTCCGATCACATGGTCGGCTACCATCGCCGCGGCATTTCGGACGGCTTCGATCTGGCTGGAGATCCTGCCGGTGGCCTGCGCAGTTCTGGCGGCCAGGATCTTGACCTCCTCGGCCACGACCGAGAAGCCCCTTCCCGATTCGCCTGCCCGCGCCGCCTCGATGGTGGCGTTCAGCGCGAGCATGTTGGTCTGTCCGGCGATGTCGGAGATCAGGCCGGCGGCATTGCCGATGTCACGTGCCGCTTCGTTCAGCGCCGTGACGATACGGCGGGTGTCGTCTCCTTTGCCAGCCGCACTCCGGATAATGCCGCCGACCACAGTCATCCGGCTGCGGATCTCGCTTGATGTGGTCGCCAGTTCCTCGCTGGCAGCCGCAACGGAATGAACGCCGGCGGTCGCCTCCCGCGCCGCTTCCGCCACCGCGGAAGACTGCTCTCCGGTACGGGCCGCCGCCGACTTCATGCGTTCGGCGAGATCCGCGATTCCGTCCGCCTGCTGCATTACCGCCGTCACCGTCGACTGCACCTCCGCCTCGAGTGCAGTGGCCAGACCGGCGAGACGCGCCGCGAAAGCTTCCTTGTGGTGACGCTCCCTGATCTCGTCGGCTGCCTTGAGGCTCTCCATCTCCTCCGCAGTGCGGCGGAACACCTCGATGGCGCGGGCCATGGCGCCGATCTCGTCGCGCCGGTGTGCGCCCGGGACCGGCCGGGTTCGATCCCCTTTCGCGAGTCGCTGCATGGCCCCCTCGATCGCGCGCAACGGCCTGGTGATGCTGCGGACGAGAATCAGGCTCACCATCAGCGCCAGCACCAGGACGACGGCGCCCATCATGATCCCGGCGCGACCCGTGGCATTCCGGACCTCGGCCCTCTCGGACCGGGCACGCTCCATGCCTGCGCTGGCCGCACCGAAAAGCTGGGCGAACCGGCCCGGCATAGCGCTCAACACCCCATCGAAAGTCTGGATCTGGCCGGTGAGCTTCACCTGGTTCTCGACATACGCCGTCAGGTCGGCACGGTAGGCGGAAGCAAGCCGGGTCAGGGTTTGCTGGGTAGAGGAGTCCAGGCCCGAGCCCATCAGGCCGAACTCGAACTCCCGGTATGCCTTGCGATGCGCGCCCATGACGCCGGCGTCGCCATACAGGATGAAGTCCTTCTCAAGCACTCGCATGGTCAGCATGCGGACATAGGTTTCCGCAACCGTGGAGACCGGCCAGTTGCGTAGTTCCGATTCCATGGCGTTGACAGAACCGCGAAGTTTTCCCCGCAGACTGCTGTGCTCGTCGAGCCCCATGATCCGGCTGGTTTCACCTACCTCTGCGAAGCGGTCGGCTGCCGCCTGGATATTCGTCCGCAAGCCCTCCACCAGAGCGCCGACATGGGTGGCGCCGGGGTGATGGGCGATGCGGTCCAGCAGGCCGAGAGCCTCATCGATCCGACCGCCGAAAGCCGTGGCCGCCTCCTCGTCCCGGTTGGAAATGAAGTCGCGGGCGAGGATCTGGAGGTCGGCGGCGCGCCGCTCCAGGGAGGCGGCCAGGACTACGAGGTCGCCGTAGGAACTGAGTTCGCTGGCGGCGTCGTCCAGCCGGCGGTCGGCCAGCAGGAATAGCCCCGTCGTCACGGCGACTGTTACGATAGCCACCAGGATCAACATGCCGATCCTGGATCCGATAGAAAGCCGCGATAGCATTCCAGCTATGCCGCCATAGTTATTGGATGCTTTATCGGTGACTGTCAGTTGCTTAGAAGACATCCCTTGTATAGAGATCGAGTTTGACATGACATTCACAATCCTATAACAAGAACTTCACATAACTGTCTTCTTCTGAAGAGCTTGGATACACATGCTGGACGGCATCGTTATTATCCAATCAGCGGGCGCACTCTTGTGGGCAAAGTATGAAGAAAGCGTTGAGATTTCCGTCCGGCTGGCCGGCTCTCCTATAACCGGAAAGCTCAAGGTGTCCATGTGCCGCCGCCACAGCCACTCCCAATGACGCGGGCAGAGTGTATAGTCATTCAAGAGGGTTTCGTCCGGGCTGGAGGGCAGCGCTATCGTAATGACTGGTTTGACGGCACAGCTTCTGCTGCGGGCCTATGCCGCCGGCATCTTTCCGATGGCGGAAAGTGCCGAGTCAGAAGAGCTCTACTGGTTCGATCCGGAGCAGCGCGGCATCCTGCCGCTCGACGGACTGCATGTCCCGCGCAGGCTTCGGCGCACGGTTCGCAGCGGCCGGTTCGAAGTCCGCATAGACAGCGACTTCGATGCCGTCATCCAAGGCTGCGCCGAGTCGACCGACATTCGGCCGAAGACCTGGATCAACAGCGAAATCATGCGGCTCTATTCGACGCTGTTCGATCTGGGCTTCGCCCACTCCGTCGAATCATGGCACGACGACCGCCTGGTCGGCGGTCTCTACGGCGTGGCGCTCGGCGGCGCGTTCTTCGGGGAAAGCATGTTCAGCCGCCAGACCGATGCCAGCAAGGTGGCGCTGGTCCACCTCGTGGCCCGGTTGCGCTACAACCGCTTCATGCTGCTCGACACGCAGTTCGTCACGACCCACCTGAGCCAGTTCGGAGCGATGGAGATCCCGCGGTCGAGCTACCGGAACCAGCTTGCCAAGGCACTCCAATACACGCCCGACTTCACCAACGGCTCGGAGGGCGAGGTGATCGACGCCTATTTGCAGTCGATTACCCAGACATCGTAGACCGGGTGTTCCAGGGCTGACAGCGCCGGGCTGGAGGCGAACATCCAGCCGCTGAACAAGGGCTCCACCGCCTCGTCGGGACGAGCCTCCTGGATCTCCAGGAAGGCAGCCGATTCGGGCGGCTCGACCGGCGACGCTTTCCGGCAGGTCCGTGCCGTGATGCGCAGGGAGCCGAAGGCAACCGTATCGCCGACCGGCACATCGAGCGTCACCACCCGCGCCGTCACCTTGTCCAACCCCTGCAAAACGGCCACCGGCATGCTTTGCATGCCTTCGGATCCGCCGGATTGGGCAAGCGCGGGCGCGGCAGCCCCCATGCCGAGCGCCAGGACCAAACCCGCAAACCTACCGCCAAGAAGCCGCATCGCGCTCACTTCACCCTGTTCCGCCAATACCCTGCCCCATCAAACAGCCGGCTTTTCCGCCGCGAACCGGAGGCGGATGTAATCGGCATACCATGTGCCGTCCGGTTTCATCAGGACGGGCGATATTTCGATCAGAACCTCGTTCAGCAGAGCCCCGTGCTCGCTGACCGGGACCCTGGCGAGAAAGGCTCCGGCGAAGGTCGCGAGCCAGCCCGCCATTCCGGTCGGCAGCGGCGTCGGCCTCTCGATCAGTTCCGCCGAGCGCACGCGGAAGCCATGAGCCGCCAGCTTCGCCGCATAGTCTTCGGCGGTTGGAAAATACCATGGGTTGGCGGCCTTGCCGTCGATCCCGCGCCGGTTCAACGCCGTTTCCAGCGCGGAGGCGATCGTCACGACATTGCCGGAGCCGCCGAATTCGCCGACGAACCGGCCGCCCGGCTTCAAGGCCCGGTAGACGCCCTCGATGACCTTGTCCGGCTGGAGCATCCAGTGCAGGGCGGCATTGGAGAACACGGCGTCGAATTCGCCGTCGAAATCCAGGGCCTCGCCGTTCATCAGGCGGGCATCGAGATTGCGTGCCTGCGCCGCCCGGATCAGGTCGGCGCTGGAGTCGGCGCCCACCACGGCGCAGCCGGCGGCGGCCAGTTTCTCGGTCAGGACGCCGTCGCCGCATCCAAGGTCCAGGATGCGTTCCCCAGGCCTGGGAGCCAGCAGGTCGACCACCGGCATGCCGAGGTCGGCGACGAATCGTGCATTTTCGGCATAGCCGTGGGAGTCCCATTTCTGGGACGGCTCTCCGGTCGGTATGCTCATGGGCCCGCTCTCCCGCCTGATCTATGATTGGACATAGGTGCGAACAGCAGACCGCCGGCGTCGGTTTCCGGATTTCAGTTCCCGAGCAGTCCGCCGGGAGCGGCGGCGCCCGGAGCCGCAGGAGGCGTCGCCGGCTGGGGAGCCTGCCCCTGCTGCCCACCGCCCTGCTGAGTGCTTGGCTGGCCACCCTGCTGCATGCTGAAGATCACCTGTCCC
>NZ_JCACHA010000071.1:0-4108 GCF_059503625.1 Skermanella sp. | reverse complement strand
CATCGCCACCACGGAGGATATCGACGACGCCATCGTCTACGGTCCCGGCTTGCGCTATGCCTTCATGGGGACCTGCCTGACCTTCCATCTCGCCGGCGGCGAGGGCGGCATGGCCCACATGCTGGATCAGTTCGGCCCGGCGTTGAAACTGCCTTGGACCAAGCTTGTCGCCCCTGAGCTTACGCGCGAACTGCGCGACCGCATGGTGGATGGAACCGCGGTTCAGGCCGACGGACGCAGCATCAAGGAGTTGGAGCGCTGGCGCGACGACTGCCTGATCCGGCTGATCGAGGCGCTGGCACCCATGCGGCACGAGCGGCGGGCGGAGCCAGCCGATCCGGTGACCGCATGACCGGAGAGGGTCCGCTCCGCCTTCACCGCGCCCGGGTGGCTCCGGGTTGGGTCGACTACAACGGTCATCTCAGCGAGGCCTATTACGTGCTGATCTTCGGCCACGCGACGGACGCACTGCTCGACGCCATCGCGATGGACGAGGGCTTCCGCACAAGGACCGGCCGCTCCGTCTACACGGTGGATGCCCGGATACTCTATCTGCGCGAGGTCGCTTGCGGCGAGGAGGTGGAGATCCGCACTTGGATCGCCGGGGCCGATCGTAAGCGCATGCTGGTCCGGCACGCGATGTACCGGACCGGAGAACGCTCCGACGCGGAAGGCCCGGTTGCCCGGACGGAACTGGTGCTGCTGTCGGTCGGCACGCCGGGGCCGCGCGCCATGCCGTTCGATCCGGCGGTGTTCGACACCATTGAACGACTCTGCGACAGAACTGGACGTGACTGCCCCGTCTTGCCGGAACGGTGGCAGCCCCCCGGCCCTTGAACCTCCAAATCCAACCATAAACAGGGAGATTGACCATGTCTTTGAGAACCGCCCGCCTGATGGCCGCCGCCGGTATCGCCTTGTGCAGCGCTTCCCTGTGGTCCGCTTCGGTTTGGGCTGCCGAACCCGCCGAGTGCAAGGCGGTCAGGATGTCCGATCCGGGCTGGACCGACATTACGTCCACCACGACCACCGCGTCCGTCATCCTGTCGGCGCTGGGATATCAGCCCAATGTCGTCAACCTCTCGGTCGCCGTGTCGATCGAAGGTCTGCGCTCGAAGAATATCGACGCCTTCCTGGGCAACTGGATGCCGGCACAGGAAGAGATGACCCGCAAATACATCGACGGCGGCCAAATCGACATCGCCGTGGTCAACCTGGAAGGTGCCACCACGACCCTGGCGGTCAACAAGGAGGCCGCCGACGCGGGCGTCAAGACCTTTGCCGACCTTGAAAAGCATGCGGACAAGTTCAACCGCACCATCAACAGCATCGAACCCGGCTCCTCCGCCAACGCGAAGATCCAGAAGATGATCGCGGATAACGCCTATGGCCTGGGCGGCTGGAAGCTGATGGAATCCAGCGAGGCCGCGATGCTCGCCTCCGTGGACCGGGCGGTGCGGCGCAAGGAATGGGCGGTGTTCCTGGGATGGGCGCCGCACCCGATGAACGTGAAGCTGCCGATGGGCTATCTGGACGGCGGGGAGGAGTATTTCGGCCCCAACCGGGGAAGCGCCACCGTCCGTACCCTGACCAGGGCGGGCTTGGTTCAGACCTGTCCGAACCTGGGTAACTTCCTCAAGCAGCTCGTCTTCGCCATCCCGATGGAGAACGAGATGATGGTCATGATCCTGAACGACAAGATGGACCCGAAGAAGGCGGTAGAACAGTGGATGCGCAGCAATCCGCAGGTGCTGGATAGCTGGCTGGCCGGCGTCACGACCTTCGACGGCAAGCCCGGCCTGCCCGCCGTCAAGACGGCGCTCGGCCTCTCGTCGTGACGCCGCGGCCCGGGGACGATCTGGCGCCGGGCGTCGTCGAAGCACTGCGTTGGAGCGCCGGACAGGCCCCCGCCGCGAACGGCGGCGTTGCGGCGATGCGGTCGGCCTATGAAGCCGGGCGGGCACGGTGGAACGAGCCGGTCATCGATCTCGCTTCGGTCACGGACGATGTCCTTCACCTGGACCGATGTTCCATGGGCATCAGGGTCTATCGGCCGTCGGGAAATCCTGCACTGCCGACGCTCGTCTATCTCCATGGCGGCGGCTTCGTCGTGGGATCTCTCGACAGTCACGACCGGATCATGCGGCAGCTCTGCCGCCGGTCCGGCATGGTTGTCGTCGGGTTCGATTACCCGCTGGCCCCCGAGCACCCGCATCCGGAGGCACTGGACGCGATCGAGCAAGCGATCCTCGCCCTTAGCGATGCTCCGCAAGCCTATGGCATCGACCCCAGTTGCCTGAGCATCGGCGGCGATTCCGCCGGTGCTCATCTGGCGCTGGCGGCAACGCTGCGCCTGCGCGAGCGGCGGTGCGGTCTGGTCCGGTTCATGCTGTTGTATTATGGGCTCTACGGGCTCCGGGATTCGCGGTCGCGGCGCCGTTTCGCCGACGACGCCTATGGCCTGACCCCGGCCGACCTGCGGTTCTACGAGTCCTGCTACCTCGGCGCCGAGGCAAGCCCGGAGGCGGATGCCGCCGACCTGTTGTCGCGCGAACTTGCCGGCCTGCCGGCCGCCTTCATCGCGGCGGCGGCGCTCGACCCGCTGCTCGACGACAGTCTGGCGCTGACCGATGCCGTGGCGAGGGCGGGTGGACGCGCCGACCTGCGCATCTATGACGGTGTCCTGCACGGCTTCCTGCATTGGAGCCGGCTGGTCCCGACCGCTGCCGAGGCGCTGGAGGATGGCGCGCGGGCGCTCCGGGCTGTCTTCCTCAAACCTCCATCCTGAGGGAGGCGGCGCTGGGAGTAGGCTGAAGTTGGGCCGTCGCCCTGTCCTTGCTGGGGCTGGTTCCGGCGTGGCGACGGTATGCCCGGGAAAATCCCTCGTAGCTGCCGAAGCCGCAGGCGACCGCGATCTCCGATAGGGAATGACCCGAGTAGAGCACCAATGAACGCGCCCGCTCGACCCGCAGCCACAGGTAGTAGCTCGCCGGCGACTGGCCGAGCGAGGAATGGAACAGACGCTCCATCTGGCGGACCGACAACCCGGCACGCTCGGCCAGGGTATTGACCGTCAAGGGTTCCTCCAGGTTCTGCTCCATCGACTGGACGGCGCGCATCAGCTTGGGATGACAGACGCCGAGCCGTTGCGGCATGTCGGCGCGCTGGCTGGATCGCGCTTCGCGGATCGTCGAATGGATGAACTGTTCCGAGACGGCCACGGCGACCCGGTGGCCGCAGTCGATGCGGATCAGGTGAAGCATCATGTCCAGCGCAGCGGTGCCGCCGGCGCAGGTAAGCCGGCGCCGGTCGATAACGAAGATCGAAGGCTGGACGTCGACCTCAGGATACTGCTCCGCCAGGCTGTCCAGGCATTCCCAGTGCGTCGTCGCGGCATGACCGTCCAGCAAACCGGCGCGGGCAAGCAGCAGGCTGCCGCTGTCGATGGCTCCCAGGATGCAGCCCTGCCGGTCCAGCCGGCGGAGCGGCACTGCCATCGCATCGCTGAACGACTCCTGCGGATCGAAGCCGGCGCACAGGATCAGCATGTCGGCGTTTTCCACATCGCTCAGCCGCCGGTCCGTCACCAGCGCCATCCCGTTGCTCGCGACCACCGCTCCGCCCTCGGCCGAGACGGTGGACCAACGGTAGCAAGGTCTCCCCATCAGGTGATTGGCGACCCTCAGCGGCTCCACGGCGCAGGTGAACGCCATCATCGAGAACTTGGGGAATAGCAGGAAGGCGATGTCGCGCCCGAATCGGTTCGAGGACTCTGTACAGGGGATGAGCGGCATCGCGCTGGAATCGGCCCCTTGGCTGGCAGGTTGCTGGAAGCCCCTTATTGTGTCGGCAAGCACGGATGCCGACGCAAGGGGATTCAAGGAAAGTTTCGAAAATTCATCGCATCAGCCGTATCGACCGTAGCGTCATGCCGCCGACACCTTCGGCGCGATCAGGTGCAGCACGGCCGGCAGGATCAGGACCACCAGCGATACCGCCAGCAGCGTCGCCGAGATCGGCGTATTTTCGTGGTTTTGGGTATGTGTGTGGTAGTTTGTGTTTATGTCGGTGGTGGCGGGGTGATTTAAATATGTTGTGGGGGGGGGGG
>NZ_JCACHA010000070.1:0-4112 GCF_059503625.1 Skermanella sp. | reverse complement strand
GAAGTCGGGCAATTGAACTGATCGGACTTATGAAACCACAAAACATCGGCGCCGCCCTGGCGGCGCTGCTTCTGCTTGCCGCTTGCGAAGATTACGGCAGGGTGACGCAAACCCAGGTCGACCCTGGCTACAGCCCGGACGAGCTTGGCTATGCCGGGGGCGACAAGGCCATCCTGACCACCCTGATCCACGGCAACCCCAGCGACGTCCCCGCCGACCGCTTCGCCGAGCAGGTGCTGACGTCGATGAATCGTGTCCAGGTCGGAGCCAGCCTGAAGTTCGGCCCCGACGCTGGTCCCGGCGGAAGGCCGATGTACAAGGTCGTCATGGTCTTCAACCCGGAGACCCAGGTGATCGACTCGGAACTCTGCGCGGCCCAGATCCCGCCGTCGCAGCCGTTCAAGGAAGACGTGACGGTCCGCGCCGCCTATTGCAGGGGCGGCAGGGCCATGTCCGGCGCCATCGGCACGATCGAAGCGGAAGACGCCGCCAAGCCCGACCGGATGGACCGCTTCATCCGCGATCTGACGGTGACGCTGTTCCCGACGCACCGGCCGTCATAGCGCCTACTTCGCCGCTTCCTACTTCGCCGCCTCCACTAGGGCCACGAGGCCGGCGAGCAGGTCGATGGGGCGCGGCGGACAGCCGGGGATGTGGAGATCGACCGGAATCACGGCGCCGACGCCGCCGGCGATGCCGTAGCTTCCCTTGAACAACCCGCCGTCGAGCGCGCAGCCGCCGACCGCGACCACCCATTTGGGATCGGGCGTCGCGTCCCAGGTGCGGAACAGGGCATCGCGCATGTTGGCGGTGACCGGTCCGGTCACCATCAGCACGTCGGCGTGGCGGGGTGAGGCCACGAAGCGCAGGCCGAAGCGCTCCAGATCGTAGACGACATTGTTGAGCGCGTGGATCTCCAGCTCGCAGCCATTGCACGAACCGGCATCGACCTGCCGGATCGACAGGCTGCGGCCCAGGCGGATGCGCGCCGCGCGGTCGAGCCGTCCGGCAAGTTCCTCGACGCCGGCCTCGGCGGCTTCGGGCCCCTTCATGGTCGCGGGGCCGCGCAGCAGGTTTCGGGCGATGGTCTTCAGCATGTCGTCACGCTACAAATCGTGCCCGGAATAGGAGCAGTTGAAGCTCTTGTTGCAGAGCGGGAAGTCCGCGACGATGTTGCCCTCGATCGCGGCTTCCAGCAGCGGCCACTGGAACCAGGACGGATCGCGCGGGTGACAGCGCGTCACGATACCATCTTCCCGTACCGCGACCCAGGTCATGATCTCGCCCCGGAAGCTTTCGACCAGGGCCATGCCCTGCCCTGCCACTGGAGATACCGGAACATGGACCGGGCCGTCCGGCAGCTTGTCCAGGATCTGCTGGACCAGCGACAGGCTGGCCTCGACCTCCCTGATCCGGACCCAGACGCGGGCGTTGACGTCGCCCTCGGTGAAGACGGGGACGCTGAAGTCCAGCTCGTCATAGGGCGCATAGCCTGGCTTGAGGCGGGCGTCCAATCCACGCCCGGATGCCCGCCCGATGTGACCGCCGGCCCCGAAACGATGGACCAGACCGCCGTCCACCCTGCCCGTCCCGACGGTACGGTCCTGGAGCGAGGCCTTCTCGTCGTAGATCCGGACGAGCGGGGGGAAGGCGACGGCGATTTCCCGCACCAGACCCAGGATTGCGTCTCGCCCTTCAGCGGGCAGGTCCACGGCGACGCCGCCGGGAACGATACGGTCCATCATCAAACGGTGCCCGAAGCAGGCGTCCGCCACCCGCAGGACCTTTTCCCGAAGCAGCCCGCATTCGGCCAGCATGAAGGCGAAGGACGCGTCGTTGCAGATGGCGCCGATGTCGCCGAGGTGGTTCGCCAGTCGCTCCAGCTCCGCCATGAGCGCCCGCAGCCAGACGGCGCGCGGCGAAACTGTTGTTCCGATGGCGGCCTCTACGGCGCCCGCGAAGGCCCAGGAATGGGCCACCGTGCTGTCGCCGGAGACGCGCGCCGCCAGCTTGCCGGCCTCCGCGATCGAGCGGCCCGCCATCAGCCATTCGGTGCCCTTGTGGGCGTAGCCCAGGCGCTGTTCCAGCCGGACCACGGTTTCCCCGTTGCAGGTGAAGCGGAAATGACCGGGTTCGATGATGCCGGCATGGACGGGACCGACGGGGATCTGGTGCAGACCCGGCCCTTCGACCGGAAGGAAGGGATAGGGCTCCGGCTGGCCGAGGGGATCGGGCGGGTCGGCCGACAGCGGCAGCCGGATCGGCCAGCTGTCATGGTCGAGCCAGGGGCGCGGATCGACCAGCGACTCGGCGCAGATGCCGAACAGGTCCTGGATCGTCCGCTCCAGCCGGATAGCGCCGGGACGAACGCCGCCGACGGAGGGAAACCGGCCTTCCGGACATGAAAGGGAAACGACTCCGACCGTCATGGCGGCCTCATCGCGGAGCGCCATGTGGACGATACCGGTGTCGGCCCAAAGCCCAAGCAGCGACCAGTCGTCCTTGGCGGCAAGGGTGGTCACCAACTCGGCCCAGGCTTCGCGGCCGAGATCGAAGCGCGGATAGGGGCGGTGGTTTTCAGCGCGGATGCCGACGGAGGCTAGATAGTCGAGCACGGTATCCCTCCCCTCAGCCGAGAAGTTTCGCGATTGCCTGGAACCAGTCCACCAGCGGCTCGGGCAGCCAGACGCCGGCGATCAGGACGATGATCATGTGGAGTACCAGCGGGAAGGTGCTGGTCGCGACAGGCTCGACCGATCCGGTCGGCGCGCCAAAGGCCAGCGACTGAAGCCGCAGGATCAGGGCGCCGAACGCGATGACGATGCCGGCGATCAGCGGCAGCGCCAGCAACGGGTTGCTGGCGAAGGTCGACGTCACCAGCAGGAACTCGCTCAGGAAGATGCCGAAGGGCGGCGCTCCGGCGATGGCGAGGACGCCGACCACAAGCCCCCAGCCGATGGCGGGATGGCTCGCGATCAGGCCTCTGATTTCCGAAATCTGCTGGGTGCCTTTGACCTGGGTCGCCAGCCCGACCGCGACGAAGATCGCCGACTTGGTCAGGCTGTGCATCGACATGTGGAGCAGCCCCGCGAAGTTGGCGACGGGACCGCCCATGCCGAAGGCGAACGTGATTATACCCATATGCTCGATCGAGCTGTAGGCGAACAGGCGCTTGATGTCGCGCCGGCGGTACAGCGTGAAGGCCGCCACCAGCAACGACAGCAGCCCCATCAGGATCATCAGGGGTCCCGGCGCCATCGTGTGCCCGTTGGCCGTCATCAGCATCTTGAACCGAAGCACCGCGTAAAGCGCCACGTTGAGCAGCAGACCGGACAGCACGGCCGAGATCGGCGTCGGCCCCTCCGCATGGGCATCGGGCAGCCAGGCATGCAGCGGCACCAGACCGACCTTGGTTCCGTAGCCGATCAGGATGAAGACGAAAGCGAGGTTCAGCAGTTCCGGACTGACGCTGCTCATCCGTCCCATCATGTCGGACCACGTCATCGCCGTCGTCCCGCCGCCCATCACGGGCTGGGCGGCCAGATAGATCAGGATCGTGCCGAACAATGCCAGCGCTATGCCGACGCCGCACAGGATGAAGTACTTCCAGGCCGCTTCCAGCGCCGCCGGCGTCCGATAGAGGCTGACCATCAGCACCGTCGTCAGCGTGGCGCCCTCCACCGCGACCCACAGGACGCCCAAGTTGTTGGCGAACAGCGCCAGCAGCATGGTGAACATGAAGGCCTGGTACATGGAGTGGTAGAAGCGCAGGAAGGATGGCTTCAGCCGTCCGATCTCGACCTCGTGCTCGATATAGCCGGCGCTGAACAGCGAGGTCGTGAAGCCGACGAAGGCCGTCAGCAGCGCCAGATAGGCGTTGAAGTCGTCCACCAGGAACAGCGCCGTCGTTTCCGGAAAGCCGCTCAGCAGGGTGGAGGCCGCCACCAGCGTCAGGCCGGACGCCAGCGCGTTGATCCGCGTCGCCAGACGATGGGGACCGACGGCGGCCAGCCCCAATGCCGACAGGAAGGGCAGCGCCAGGATGATGTGGACCGGGTTGACCGGAAGGAAGATCACCGGCGTTCCCCGCGGAAGGTTTCCAGGTCGTGCAG
>NZ_JCACHA010000069.1:0-4112 GCF_059503625.1 Skermanella sp. | reverse complement strand
TGATAGTTGACGAACCGCCGCTCTCGGCAAAGCCCGGTGATCCGCAGAATGCTGGCCACCGTGCGCCGGCCCGGCGCCAGGATGGCCCCGATCAGCAGCACCTCGGCATGCCGCCAACTCCGTTGCTGGAAAAGCGGCGCGAAGCATAGGATCACTGCGGCGAAGCGGGCTGGCAGGCGCAGCATCGCGGACGTCCTTTGGCCGGGACGCCCCAGCCTAGCCGCTCACCCGCTCCGCCGCCTCGTCTCCCGGAAATGGCCAAAGTCGAGATTAGAAGTAGCCTGCCAAAGTCCACGGGATAAGCCTGCTAAACATTTGATTCTCAACAAAAGCGTGGCCAGTCGTTCCCTGGTAAAGTCCACGCCCACCCTGCCAGAGTCCACGCTTGCCGTGTGGGCTACCCCTGGCAAAGTCCACACCTTCTCGCTTGGGACTCGACTCGGTCAACTCCGAGGCAACATCCAGTCGGCGCCGTTTGGCAAGCAGACCTCGATTCAGGCCGCGAAATGCATCGCCTGCATGGCGACCAGCGCCGGCACATCAGTGGTTGCGCACTAACCTACGAAGACGGCGAATGCGGTGCCGAAGCCGCGCCAGATATGGGAGTTGTGGATGCTGGCGGCGAAGACCTTCAGGACGTGTACGCCAGTACGCACACCGTTGGCGGGGATGAGGGGTGGGCAAGGCAGAGGAACTTAAGCCCGAAGGAAAGTCTTCATTACGCTAGGCGCATCGCCAAGGCCAAGCCTCGTCCATTTAGGCGGGTCGGTGAGCTAGAACTTAGCCACTAACGCCTCAATCACGAAGTGCCCGAGAGCGGCTTTGTTTAGGTTGCAGCGCCGCTCGAAAAACCAGTTGGACAGCCCGAGCGTGACGTGAACAGAGGTTACATACCATAGCCCTCCACCTCGGTAAGATAGTCGGCAGGCCGGAGGATGCGCACACCCCGCCAAGGGTGCAGCACGAGCAAGTCATCATCGCCGCTAACGATCCGATCAGCACCGGCGGCAAGCGCCAGTTCCAGATATTTGTCGTCCTTCGGGTCGCGGCATTCAGCTACTCGCTCCGCCGGCGCGAACGAGACGCCGGAGACGTCCAGCAGCGAAAGAACCTCATCGCGCAGCTCGGGATCGACGAAGCGGGCGAGGCGTGGCCGGGCGAGGACGTCGCGCAGTTCAGCCATCATTTCGTCCGACACGGCGATCTGGTCTGACCGCAGAGCGTGGGAGACGGCGCGGGACGGAACGCTTCCGCGGCGGATGGCGGCACTGACGAGCGCCGACGCGTCGAACACGATCACGCCGCCGGCGGCCGCTCCCGGTGCTCGGCGTTGTAGGCAGCGAGCTCTTCCTGGAGGATCTCATCCGTAAGGCCGCGTCGCTCGGCTTCCACGGCCACCGCATCCATTGCTGCGATGAGGCGCTCGACGGGTGCGGGCTGCAGCACTCGGCTGACCAGGCGCCCAATCCGGGCGCGGGTGGCTGGATCCTGGAGCGCAGCCGCCACCTCGGGCGTCACGTCTAGTGTCACGGGGACCGTGGTGGTGTCGGGCATGGGAAGCCTCCGCTCAGATTCTACAGCGAGGCGGCGCGCCGGGGCAAGCAAGCCACGGACAATAAAGGACATAATCACACACCAGTGGCTGCCTCGTAGCTGTTCGCCTCAAGATGCAAGTGGCAGCCGGCGTGGACGTCGCCTTGTTCCGCTGTCCTAAGTTGGAGAAGGTCAGATGTCGGCCGCGGCTATGAGAGTGTTAGTTTTCTGTTGTCAGAACGCAGGGAAGGGGGAGCTGAATAGCCACGCACAACCAGCATCATCCCCGTGGGCCTGTGCATGCCCTGCGACAGCACGTCGCAGAGCCGGTCTCCAGCCTGCACTGAAGCCTCGGCGTTTTCCATCCTGAACCGATCCTGACAGACGTATCTCCCGCTGGTATGGTTTGGCTCGGAGCGGGCTGCCGGTGTCTGGTGCGGTCTGGCACGCGACGGCTGCCTCACGGTTGGACTGGACCTACACCGCCTCCGCTCAAGGCTCAGGCGGCCGCATGCGCATACCGAACGCATGCTTCGATCAGCAGCGACAGGATGGCTGATTGGTCCCATGCCGGTGCATTCTTGTGGCTTTCCGGAACGTCAGTCCCAAGGATTGCAACTGACGCCCAAGCGGTCAGTCAAGGTGTCCAAACGAGGTTTGGTCGTTGGGCGAAGGCTTCCGCGACGGCGGCTACGAAGGCCGTGAGCCGCCGCGGCACGAAACGGCGCGAGGGGTAGACGGCATAGAGTCCGCGCAAGCGCACCGCGTGTTCCGCCAGCGCAAGCACCAGCGACCCTGCGGCAACCTTCGGCAGGACGATGTTCGAGCCAGCCTGACCCTGGACTTGCCTCGTTTTAGTGGGGAGGCATAGGGTCACGCAGCGGCCATTCTCTCGAACTGCGCAGGGCTTGTGAAGTCGAGCGCGGAATGGCGCCGGATGGGGTTGTAGAAGCCATCGATGTAGCGGCCGATGGCAGCCGTGGCGTCGGCACGCGTCTCGAAGGCGGTGCGCCAGACGAGTTCGGATTTCAGCGTCTTGAAGAATGTCTCGACCATGGCGTTGTCGAAGCAGTTTCCCCGCCCGGACATGGAGATCAGGATGCCAAGGGCCTCGAGCTCGGCTTGGTAGTCCGTGGAACAATATTGCGATCCGCGGTCCGAATGCAGCCTATCGCTGGTCGACCAGCCGACGACGCGGCGGGCGAACAGGTCGATGACGACGGCGAGGTACAGCCAGCCCTCCTTGGTTCAGATGTAGGAGATGTCGGCTCCCCATTTCTCATCCGGGCCTGCCGCCGTAAAATCCTGATCGAGCAGGTTCGGCGCCACCGGCCAAGCGTGGTGACTGTCCGTGGTCCGCTTGAACCGCCGCTTCTGCCGCGCCCTGAGGCCATTCTCCCGCATCAGACGTGCCGTCCGGCGGCGGCCGACAAGCAGGCCATCGTCGCGCAGGTCGCGCGTCATGCGCGGGCTGCCGTAGGTGCCATTCGACAACGCGAAGGCCGACCGCACGTGCGCCAGCAGCACCATGTCTTCGTGCTGACGGCGGCAGGCCGGGCGGCTCTTCCAGGCAAAGTAGCCGCTTTGACTGACGCCAAGGACGCGGCACAGGCGGTGCACGGGGAACTCCTTCTTCGCCTCGTCAACGAGCCTTAAGCTCATCGACTTCCCTCCTTGGCGAAAAAAGCGGTGGCCCGCTTCAGGATGTCCCGCTCCTGGCGAAGGATCTCGTTCTCCCGTCGCAGCCGCTTCAGCTCCGCTGCCACATCCGGCACGCCGACCCACCAGGTGCTTCCGCTGCCCGGTCCCGACTGCGGCCGAGCCAGCGGACCAGCGTCGAAAGCCCGACCCCCAGATCCTCCGCGATCTCGCGCTGGGATCGGCCGCTCGTCCGAACAAGGCGTACTGCCTCGTCCTCAAACTCCTTCGTAAACCGTCGCTGCTGCTTCATGAGGGTCCTCTTGCATCATCGGGACCTCTCCACTTTCCCGAAACAAGTCCAGCTGGAAGCTGAACCATCGCTTCAGGGTGTCCGGCATGGCGGGGCTCGTGCAGGCGCCGCGCCGGACGGGCTGGTACTGCCGGGTGCTGTGCGCAGGGGCTGTGACGCCTGGCATGCCTCTGGTGTTGCAGGAGCGGCCACGCCTTGCCTCGCCACTCTCGCGCCTGCTCCGTGTGCTCTATCTCGACACCAACGACGGTCCGGCCCTGGGCGAGATCGCGGCGCTGCCCGAGCTAGCCGAAGGCTGGCGGCTGCCTGCCGCCCGGCGCCTTGCGCGTAGTGCGGTTGAGGACTGGCGTCCGAGGTTGGAAGGGTAGATGACTTCTCGCTACTGCACTTGCCAAGCCCACACGGCCCGAGCGCAGGGCTCCGGATCTGTTGCAAAGTTTTCTAAGTTGAGAAGCGCCTGAAATTACCTGCCAAGCTCCTCGTCGAGGGTGCGCAATTATACGCCCCAGAGCGGGACGTCCGAGCAATCGAATTACCAAGTTCCATTCTGATGTAAGAACATGCAACAGAACCGTCAAGAGAGCCTGAGAGGGCTCGCCAGGCGCTACGGGATCAACCCCAAGACCGT
>NZ_JCACHA010000068.1:0-4119 GCF_059503625.1 Skermanella sp. | reverse complement strand
CCAACCTGCGCGAGACCACGACCCGCGTGCTGGCCAGCCTGACGCCGCGTGAGGAACGCGTGCTCCGCATGCGCTTCGGCATCGGCATGAACACCGACCACACCCTCGAGGAAGTCGGCCAGCAGTTCTCGGTCACCCGCGAGCGTATCCGCCAGATCGAGGCGAAGGCGCTGCGCAAGCTGAAGCACCCGAGTCGGTCGCGGAAGCTGCGCAGCTTCCTCGATACCTGACAAATGATGACATTTGCGGCCTGTTGGGGGGTGTCATCCCTCGCAGGCCGCATATTCCTGTAGATACCCGGCCGGGCAGCCGCTTTTGAGCAAATATCGGGGTTGCTTTGGACCGATTTCGGCGGCACATTCCCGGTCCTGTCACGGGTTAGGGCGTGTAGCTCAACTGGTTAGAGCTGGCCGCTCATAACGGTCTGGTTATCGGTTCAAGTCCGGTCACGCCCACCACCTCCCTCCCGGCATCGCTGTTCCATTCGCCTCCGGTCATAGCACCTGCAATACCTTGCAAACGCATCGGTTTGCCCCCACCCTTGTTGCATGTGCTTTGTCACGTGGAGGAAGAATGGCGGAAACGATCGATCTGTCCTCATTTCGTCAGGCGCGTGAAGCGGTCCCGCTGGCTCGGGCGACGAACTCCTTCCTGGCCCTGGCGACCCAGACCAACAACGCCGGTCTCGACACCAAACTCCTGCTCCAGGCGATGACGATAGCTCTCGCCAAACTGGTGGTGGAAGCGACCGAGCCGGAAGAAGCCGAACAGGTCGCCCGCCAGATCGGCGACAGCTTGCCGGCCCTGGTCGAGCATCTCCTGAAGACCGACCCGCCCCATTGAGGCGACAGGACCTGAGGCAAATCAATTCTTTAGCGCGCAAACCGTGGTACAGGAATCGATGTAGCACTCTCTCGTTTCCGGTCGGGGAACACAAGCATGACAGGGCGTTTGCGGCTGGCCGCAATGGTTGCGGTCCTTGCGGTCGCCGGTATTGCAGCGTGGTTATTCATCAAGCACCCGTCCGCCGGTCCCGGCGCTCTCGTCCTGACCGGCAACGTCGATATCCGGCAAGTCAATCTGGCGTTCAACGTCGAAGGCCGCATCGAGTCGATGCTGGTCCACGAGGGTGACAGGGTCGAAACCGGCCAGAAGCTCGCGACGGTCGAGAACAGCTATTACCTCGATGCTCTCGCCATCGCGCGTGCCAAGGTGGAGGCGCAGCGCGCCCAGGTCGCCAAGCTGGTGACGGGTAGCAGGCCGGAGGAAATCGCGCTGGCCCGCGCCAACGTCGCGGAAGCCGAAGCAGCCTTCTCCTATGCGCGGTCGGTCCGCCAGCGTCAGTACGAACTGGCTCGCCGTGACGTGGTTTCCCAGCAGAACCTGGAAGACGCGGAAACCAACTTCGACCGCGCCCAGGCGCGGCGCGAAGTGGTCAGGCAGCAATTGGCGCTGGCCGTGGCGGGACCGAGGCAGGATGACATCCTTGCCGCCCGCGCGCAACTCGCCGCCGACGAATCGACGCTGTCGCTGATCGAGCGGCGCGTCGCCGATACCGTTCTCGTGGCGCCGTCGCCGGGAACGATCCTGACCCGTGTGCTGGAGCCGGGCGCCGTCGTACTGCCCAATTCCACCGTCTATGCGCTGGCGGTGACCGATCCGGTCTGGATCAGGACCTATGTGCCGGAAACGGCGCTGGGCAAGGTCAAGCCCGGCATGCCGGTGACGGTATCGACCGATACGCCCGGCGGGCGGACCTATACGGCGCAGGTCGGCTTCGTCTCGCCCACGGCGGAGTTCACGCCACGGGCGGTCGAGACGCCGGAACTGCGCTCCAGCCTCGTCTACCGAGTTCGCCTGATCGTCCAGGAAGCCGACGACGGCCTGCGCCAGGGCATGCCGGTGACGATCTCGCTGGACGAACCCGGCAAGGCGGGCTGACCCCATGGCCGGGCCGCTGGTGACGATCGATGACATTTCATGTCGTTTCGGCAAACGCATCGCCCTCCAGGGCATATCCGCGCAAATCGCGCCGGGGAGCGTGACCGGACTGGTCGGCCCCGACGGTGCCGGCAAGACGACGCTGATCCGGCTGATCGCCGGCCTGCTCCGTCCGCAGTCCGGGCGCATCACCGTCTGCGGCTTCGATAGCGTCGGACAAGCCGAGGCGATCCACGGCGTCGTCGGCTATATGCCCCAGCGTTTCGGCCTGTACGAAGACCTGACCGTCACCGAGAACCTGAACCTGAATGCCGACCTGCGCGCCGTCACCGGGCCTGAGCGTGCCCAGGCGTTCGAGCGGCTGCTGAGCTTTACCGGCCTCGCCCCCTTCAGCAAACGGCTGGCCGGCGCCCTGTCCGGCGGAATGAAGCAGAAGCTCGGGCTGGCCTGCACGCTGATCCGGCCGCCGCGCCTGCTGCTGCTGGACGAACCGAGCGTCGGCGTCGATCCGCTGTCGCGGCGCGAGTTGTGGCGCATGGTCCACGAGCTGGTCGACCAAGGCATCGGCGTGCTCTGGAGCACCGCCTATCTGGACGAGGCCGAACGTTGCGGCTCGGTCCTGCTGCTCAACGAAGGACGCTTGCTGGAAGCCGGCGACCCGAGGGAAATGACGGCCCGCATTTCCGGCCGCGCCTTCGTCGTCCGGGGACTGGACGCCGCTGGCAAGCGGCTGGTCCTGGACCGCGCGCGGCAGCGTACCGGCGTGATCGACGCCCTGATCCAGGGGCGCAACATCCGGCTGGTGATGGCCGAAGGCGCCGCCGCTCCGACGGCGGAAGAGCTTGAAGCCGGCGTGGATGCCGCCGTCGAGCCGGTGCGGCCCCGGTTCGAAGATGCCTTCGTCAGCCTGCTGCGCGGGCAGGGACTGACCTCCAATACGGGAGCCTTGCCGCAGGGCCAGACCTCCGGACCGCCTCCCGGCGATCCGGATGCCGTGGTCGACGCGCGCGACCTGACGCGCCGCTTCGGCAGCTTTACCGCCGTGGACCGGATCAGCTTCGCCGTCCGCCGGGCGGAGATCTTCGGGCTGCTCGGTCCCAACGGCGCCGGCAAATCGACCACCTTCAAGATGCTGTGCGGCCTTCTGCCGATCACCTCGGGCACGGCGCGGCTGACGGGGCTTTCGCTTGCCGAAGCACCCGCTCTGGCCCGCGCCCGGCTGGGGTATATGTCGCAGAAGTTCTCGCTCTACCCCGACCTCAGCGTGCAGCAGAACCTTGAGTTCTTCGCCGGAGCCTATGGGCTGGGCGGGCGAAAGCGCCGGGAGGCGGTCGGACGGATGAAGGAGGGCTTCGGGCTGGAACCCTTCGCGGGGTCCAATGCCGGCGAGTTGCCCCTGGGCTTCAAGCAGCGGCTGGCGCTGGCCTGCGCCATCATGCACGGCCCGGCGATCCTGTTCCTGGACGAACCGACTTCCGGTGTCGATCCGCTGACGCGGCGGGAGTTCTGGTCGCATATCAACGCGATGGCCGGACAGGGGGTGACCGTTCTGGTGACTACCCATTTCATGGACGAGGCCGAATACTGCGACCGTGTCGGCATCGTCTATGGTGGCGTGATGATCGCCACCGCGTCCCCCGACGATCTCAAGGAGCAGGCGCGCACATCCGATCTCCCCGACCCCAGCCTGGAGGACGCCTTCATCCGGTTGATCGAGCGGCACGACCGCGACCGGAAGGCGGCGGCATGATGACCGAAGGGGCTGCCCGCCGGCTGCGGCTGAAAGGGCTGGTCGTCAAGGAAACGCTCCAGATCCTCCGCGATCCAAGCAGTCTGCTGATCGCCTTCGTCCTGCCGGTGCTGCTGCTTCTGCTGTTCGGCTACGGCGTTTCGCTCGACGCCAACCATATCCGCATCGCGCTGGTGGTGGAGAACCCGACGCCGGAGGCCGAGCGGTTCATCGCGTCCTTCGCCAACTCCTCCTACTTCGAAGTCGACGTGATGCGCCACCGTGCGACGGCGGAAAGCGATCTGGTCGCTGGCCGCATGGACGGCGTCGTGGTCCTGCGCGCCGATTTCGCGGCACGGCTGGGGCAGTGGGACATGGCGCCGATCCAGCTTTTGCTGGATGGGACGGAGGCCAATACCGCCCGCATCGTCCGGGGTTATGCCGAGGGC
>NZ_JCACHA010000067.1:264-4128 GCF_059503625.1 Skermanella sp. | reverse complement strand
AAGTTTGCCGCCGGTGCCGGAATCGAGCAGAACCACGTTGCTCCCGGTATGGACGACGGTCGGCGTGTAGCTGATCTTGAGCGTGTCGGCCGGGCGGAACGCATCGCGCGCTGCTGCCCGCACCTGATCGACCGGCGTGTTGAGGACGAACTTTTCGTCGAGCGGGCGAGTCCCGTACCCGTCGAACAAGGACGTCAGTTCGTATGAGCCGACGCGATAACGGAACACCCCCGGCAACGGCGCGTTCGCCTGCTTCGGTACGTCGGCGGCCTGGGCATGCGCCGGGCGGGATGCCAGCGGCAGGGCCACGGCCGCTGCCGTCACGGCGGCGGCGGAGCCCAGAAGGGCGCGGCGGTTCATCCCTGCAAGATTCACTGGATCGGTCATCGCATGATTCCTCCCTCTCTACCGATGGCGCCGGTTGTCCCGGCTCCCTGAATTCTTCCCGCCGTCCGCCACTGACGGCGGGCCATCCTTGAGTAATGCAAGGTTGCGCTCCGATGTTCCGGATCAAGGGCGAACAAGCCTGGAATGCCTGCCATGACCACGAAACCGGCCCCAACCATTTGTCCCTGGGGATTTCATCCGAATAGAGTGGAACGCAACCCTAAGTTCATGAAAAGAGGGAGGAAAGTTCCATGGGCATGTTCAGAAGCAGCACGCTCGCAGCCTGTTCGCTGGCGGCGATGCTCGCCGCTCCAGCCGCTGCCGAGACGGCCAAGTCCTACCGCGTCGCCGGCCTGTCCGCCCCGGCGGAGATCATCGTGGACCGCTGGGGCGTTCCTCACATATATGCATCAGAGACTTATGACGCGTTCTTCGTCCAGGGTTTCAATGCTGCGCGTGATCGTCTGTGGCAGATCGACCTGTGGCGCAAGAGGGGCCTGGGCGAGCTGTCGAAGGATTTCGGCCCCTCCTATCTGGAGCAGGACCGGATGGCCCGGCAGTTCCTCTACCGCGGCGACATGTACCGGGAGTGGCTGGCCTATGGCAGCGATGCGAAGAAGATCGCCCAGCGCTATACCGACGGCGTCAACGCCTTCATCACCCTGACACAGCAGGACCCGGCGCTCCTCCCGATGGAGTTCAAGCTGCTGGGGTATAAGCCTTCCTACTGGCTGCCCGAGGATGTCGTACGGATCCGCAGTCATGGATTGACCCGCAATCTCGACAGCGAGATCGAGCGCGCCGCCGTCGCGTGCGCCGCCGACCTCAAGACCGACCTGATGCGGAAGACCCTGGAGCCGGACTGGCAGACCCGCATCCCGGAAGGCCTCGACCCGTGTGGAATTCCGCCGCAGGTATCGGCCAACTATTCGCTCGGCACCAGCAACGTCAAGTTCACCAAGGAAAAGCTCAGCGGTACCCAGCGGGCGGAGCTTGAACCGGTGCCGGAGATCGAGCCGACGGCGCTCGGCAGCAACAACTGGGCGATAGCGCCGGACAAGACCACGACCGGCAGGGCTATCCTTGCCAATGATCCGCACCGTGCCCACGGCGCGCCGTCGCTTCGCTATATCGCCCACATCACGGCACCCGGCTTCAGCGTGATCGGCGCCGGCGAGCCCTCGCTTCCCGGCATCTCGATCGGCCATAACGGCAAGATCGCCTTCGGCCTTACGATCTTCTCGATCGATCAAGAAGACCTGTACGTCTACGACCTGAACCCCGCCGACCGCACCCAGTACAACTACCAGGGACGCTGGGAAGCGATGACGATGGTGAACGAAACGGTGCCGGTGAAGGGCCAGGGCGATAAGCCGGTCAGTCTCGGCTACACCCGCCACGGCCCCGTCCTCTATGTCGACGAGGCGAGGAACAAGGCCTATGCGGTCCGCGCCGCATGGCTGGAACCGGGCATGGCGCCCTATTTCGGCAGCACCGACTATATGCGCGCCGGCAACTGGGACGAGTTTTTGGCCGCCATGAACCGCTGGGGCTCGCCGTCGGAAAACCAGGTCTATGCCGACACCCAGGGCAATATCGGCTGGAAGCCGGGCGGCCTGACGCCGATCCGTCCCAACTGGGACGGACTGATGCCGGTGCCCGGCGATGGGCGCTACGAGTGGCTGGGCTACCGCGACATGGACGAGTTGCCGGTCGAGTACAATCCGGACCGCAAATGGGTCGGCAGCGCCAACCAGATGAACCTGCCGCCGGGTTACCCGAACGCCGAGAAGAAGATCGGCTTCGAGTGGACCGACCCGTCCCGCTTCAACCGGATCAAGGAAGTGCTCGGTGCCGACCGCAAGTTCGGACTGGAGGACTCGATGGCGCTACAGGCCGACATGACGTCGATCCAGGCCCGCCGCGTCACGGCGCTGCTGAAAGGCATCCAGAGCGAAGATCCGACATTAGAGCCTGCCCTCAACCTGCTGACTTCATGGAACAATGTTCTGACAGCAGACAGCGCCGCCGGAGCCCTGTACGAAGTCTGGTTCATGAAGCATCTGCGTCCCGCCGTCGTCCGCGCGACCGTGCCAAAGAAGGCGGTCGACCTGATCGACCAGGGCGGCGTGCAGAGCGGCGAACCGGCCGCGATCATCGCGGCGCTGGAAGCCCCGGACCAGCGCTTCGGCAGCGATCCCGCCGCCGCTCGCAACGAGCTGCTGCTGGGGACCCTCAAACAGGCGATAGCAGAGCTTCAGAAGAAGCTGGGCACCGACATGTCCACCTGGAAGTGGGCCAGCCTGCACCACGGATATTTCGAGCACCCGCTGGCTGCTGTCGTCGGGCCGGAAGAGAAGAAGCTGCTTGATGTCGGACCGTTCCCGAAGGGCGGCAGCGGCTTCACGCCCAACGCCACCACCTACCGCACCAGCGATTTCCGGATCACCGCCGGCGGCTCGTTCAAGATGGTGGTCGACGTCGGCAACTGGGATGCCTCGCGCGCGGTCAATACGCCCGGCCAGTCGGGTAACCCGAACAGTCCGCACTACCGCGATCTGGCGCCGCTCTGGCAGCAGGAACAGTATTTCCCGCTGCTCTATAGCCGCAAGGCGGTCGAGGACGCGGCGGAGGAACGGATCACGCTGACCCCGGCGAACTGAGAACCCCGCCAGCCGGCAGCACTTTCCGCGTCGCTATCCATTAACCAGTCACCATCCTTCAACCACCATCCTGTTGAACGACCGAGGTATCCAATGAAGATCGACGACCGCATTACGGCGATGCATGGCGAACTGACCGGTTGGCGCAGGGACCTTCATGCTCACCCGGAATTGGGCTTCGAAGAGCACCGGACCAGCGATTTCGTCGCCCGCAAGCTCGAAGAGTTCGGTCTGGAAGTCCATCGCGGCATCGCGAAGACGGGAGTGGTCGGCGTGCTTCGCGCCGGCCACGGCGGCAATCAGGCGATCGGCCTGCGAGCCGACATGGACGCATTGCCGATCAACGAAGCCAACGACCTTCCGTACAGATCGACCGTGCCGGGCAAGATGCACGCCTGCGGCCACGACGGCCATACCACCATGCTTCTCGGCGCCGCGCGCTATCTGGCGGAAACCAAACGGTTCGACGGCACCGCCTACTTCATCTTCCAGCCCGCCGAAGAAACCGCCGGCGGCGGCCGGGTCATGGTGGAGGAGGGGCTGCTGGAGCGGTTCCCGATGTCGGCCATCTACGGGATGCACAACTGGCCGGGTCTGGCGGTCGGCAGCATCGGTGCCGTGATCGGCCCCGTCATGGCTTCCATGGACACCTTCGAGATTGCGGTGACCGGCCTCGGCTCTCACGCGGCGATGCCGCATCTCGGGCGGGACCCGATCGTCGCGGGCGCCAACCTCGTTTCGACGCTTCAGACCATCGCCAGCCGCAGCATCGCGCCGACCGACGCGGTCGTCGTCAGCGTCACCCAGTTCCACG
>NZ_JCACHA010000067.1:0-254 GCF_059503625.1 Skermanella sp. | reverse complement strand
GCGGGCGACGCCTGGAACGTGATCCCGGAAACCGTGAATATCCGCGGAACTGTTCGGACTTTGGACCGGGAAGTGCAGAAAGGCATGGAGCCGGCGCTGCGGCGGATCTGCGAAGGACTGGCGCATGCCCATGGCATCGCCATGGACCTGACCTACACCTACGGCTACCCGGTCACGGTCAACACCGCCGCCGAGACGGAGTTCGCCCGCGAGGTGGCGGGGCAGGTGGTCGGCGCGGACAATGTCCGGCCGGC
>NZ_JCACHA010000066.1:0-4130 GCF_059503625.1 Skermanella sp. | reverse complement strand
CAGCATAGCCGAACCTCGCAATCAAAGGTGACAGGCTGATTAGTATCACTGCTGAAGATGGCCCGATCTGTAACCTGGGCGACATTTGGGAGCTTTGTTTTACCGGGGCTCCCAACGGGCCGGGCGGCTACTTCCCATATGTCCCGGACTGTCCCCTGAATTCCGCCTGAGTTCGAGGCCATGGCAGGTGAATGCCTTGGAATTGCCGTTCGGACAGGGTGAGGGTGCTGGCGCGTCGATTTCCCGATGCAGCGGAAGCCGAGCGGGCTGCCTGCCCCGCCGCCGCCTTTGCCGTAAGCCTCAAGGCATCCTTGGATCCCGCCAACCATGACGCCCGGGAAATGCGCCCAGTCGACCTGGGCCTGCGCCCCGGCGGGCATCTCTACCCGGCGCCGCGTCCGCACGCGGGAGCTGGTTATCTCCGCGCCCAGTAGCGCTGGACCGAGCGCAAGCTGCCGGCATAATCGTGTTCGCCGACCAGCCAGTGGTGCAACGCCGCCAGATTGATTGAGCCGTCCTCCTGGGCAGCGCGCCAGGTCTCGATGGCCTCGGCCACCGCTTCTGCCCGGAACAGCTGGCGTGAGCACCCGTCCACCGCGCTCAAGTGCATCCGTTCCAGGTGATACCGGACCGTTCCTTCCGTCACGTCCAGGAGCCGGCAATGTCGCTCGTCATCGTGCTACGCGACGAGAGAACCTTGATTATCATGCGAGCCTCCGTGTCCAGACGGCCCATTCCTCCCTCCAAACCGCTTGCCCTAGCGGCGGGAGTATGTTGGCCGGAGGCGTCACCTCGTAAATCTGGGTGTCGCCTTGTCCGGAGACTGAACTGTCGCCTTACAGACCCCAAGCCTGCTCGCATTGGCCACCTCGATCGCCTCGACCGGCGACCGGGGCGACCACGATCGCCTGGGCAGTGGGTCGGACTCGATCCAGGCGGCTCTGACAGCGGTGAAGTCCCAGGACCCCCTCGTATTCGTCGGGTCGCTCTCCTACGCCGCCAACCTGGAGGACAAGGGAGCCGGCCGGACCGTCGATCCGGGCGATCAGGTCGGGGTCAACCTAAGCTCGATCCTAGCCGTCAGCTCAGAAACCTCGCTGGGTTTCGGCGTTGAGTTGAGCTTTTCCAACGAGACGGATGTGGACGGTCAGGAGATCGCAGGGTCAGACGGCCTCAGTGGCGTCCTGGAACTTGGTCTTGGGACAGTTCTGACGCCCAGCACACTCCTGAGCATCACGGCCGGAATGGGATTCACCGAGAACGCCCCGGACTTCCGACTGAGTTTCTCGCTGCCGATCCGGTTCTGATCCGGTAAAAACCACCATCGATTCATTATACTTTCTTGGTTTAATTTGGGTCGTTAACGTCGAAGCAGGATGGAGCGGATGAACTAGGGCGGAATCGGAATGAAAAACATTGTCGTGATAGCCCTGCTCTTCGCCGCGGTGGCGGTAGGATCTAGCTATGCGTTCACAATGGCGACCCACCTCCTCTTGAGGTTATTCGGAATTTAGGATGTGCCGATCGTCTGTCTTGAAACCGGACATTAAACCAGTTGAGAAACTAAAACCGATTGGACCTCCCGGCGGCTGTCCCTGAACTATTTGTATTGGATACTTGAAGCGTGGTCGGAGAAGGTAGCAACTAGACATAACAAATACCTAAGAGGTTAAGCATGGAAAGAAGTGAAGATCAAGACAATGTCTTGGATGATTTTGATCCGATACTGCTGAAAGTGGCGATAGAAGGTGCCGGACTTGGAACCTTCGACTACGACGTGGCTACTAATCGCTGTCGCTGGAACCGGCGACTGAAGGAAATGGTGGCTCTTCCACCGAGCCAGCAGGAAAGCTTCGACAGCTTCGCAGCCATGCTACACCCGGAGGATCGGCAGAAGGCGCTCACGGCAGTCGGGGCCGCTTTGGATCCGGAGGGCGATGGCCTGTACGCCTGTGAGATGCGGCTGGTAACCTTCGACGGCGCCACGCTCTGGGTCAGCGCGGCCGGACAGTGCGTGTTCGACACCGGTCCGATGGGCCGCTTCCCTGTTCGGCTTGTTGGGATCGTTCGCGACGTTTCCCAGCGTGTGGCGTTGCTGCGGCAGAAGGATCTCCTTGTCCGAGAGATGAGCCACCGCGTCAAGAACTCGCTGCAGACCGCGCTGACGATGCTCGACCTGCAAGCCAGGTTCGTTGGCGATGGCACCGCACGCAGCGAACTTGATGAGGCTCGCGGGCGTATACAGTCCGTAGCTCAGGTCCATCAGCACCTTTATCAAGCTTCCGACCCAACAAGAATTGCCATTGGCGATTACCTGCGCAATCTGGTCACCGAGCTCGCTGTGCACCTGCCTGTCGGCGCGACCGAGATCGACTGGTCCACGATCGGGGACAACCTGGCAGTACCGACGGATGATGTGCTCAATGTTGGACTGATCGTCAACGAACTCGTCACGAACGCCTGCAAATATGCCTTTGTCGGCCGTGTACATGGGTGCGTCACCGTCTCGATCCACGACGGAGGACAGAATGTTGAAATCCGCGTTGCTGACGATGGTGTCGGTCTACCCCGAGGAATGGACCCACTGTGTGACGGAAATCTCGGCATGACGATAGTTCGATCCGTCGTCGAACAGCTTGAGGGAGCGTTGTTCTGCGAACGCGGCACCGATACATGCTTCATTGTTCGCTTTCCGAAACGCTGATTACCGCCAAGGTTCAGCAAATTGTACATACATGCTTTCAAGCATAATTTATCGGCTTTTATAATTGGCTGATGCTGTCTTACCCCCAGAAGAAAAACTGTCCCCCGATCGGAAAAGTCATCATGTTGATTGCATCTTATAGCCGAGGTCACATCATCTCATTGTTCTCACTTCAGCATGCTTGACGTGATATCCAATATTGCTCACAAAAAATAAAACCTCGTTCCTATCAGGAAAGAAGTGGAACTTGTTGCACCGCAGTATATTTGTTTGCATATGCGAGAAGGCGCAAGCTGTCCCATGATCACATTCATCATCAAGGTAATGGACATGACCACTTCCATCATTGGACTCTTCGAGAGCAGTGACATTGCCAGCAAAGTGCTGGGCGAACTGACAAAATCAGGCTTCAGGAAGGACGCGGTTGAGATCCTTCAGAACGTCGCTGCTTCCAAGGTCTCCAGCCGCCTTGTCGAGGCCGGCTACGAGAAGGACAAGGCGGACAGCTACGGCAAAGCCATGCAGAAGGGCGGCGCTCTGGTTGTGGCCGAAGCTCCGGATGATAGGGCCGACGAAGCCCTGGACATGATGCGCAGCTTCAAGGCCGTGTCTCCGGAAGTGCTGCTGGAGAAGCTGAGCGGCGAAGCATCCGAAGAGACCCAGACTGCCCAGGTGATCGAGGAGGAGCTCGAGGTCGGCGTTACCCGGACGACCGGCGGCAAGCGTCTCAGGACTGAGATCAGCGAGCGGGAAGTCCAGGAAACCGTAACCCTTTACGAGGAAACGGTTGAAGCCGAGCGCACCAAGGTCGATCGCGTCCTGAAGCCTGAGGAAGTCGCCAAGGCGTTCTAGGAGACCACCATCGAGATGACTGAAACTTCTGAAAAGCCGGTTGTGTCGAAGCAGGCTCATGTGATCGAGGAAGTCAGCCTGAGCAAGCAGTCGGGCGAGCGTGATGTCACCGTCAGCGGCACCGTTCGCCGCCAGGACGTTACCGTCGAGGACATCGATGGCAAGGCCGGTAAGGCTGCCAAGACTGCTTAAGCACACATCTTGATATGAGGGCGTTGCATCCTGCCCGACTGCCCGAATCAACCAGGGTGGTGATCAGGCTTGCAGCGCCTGCCTCCTCACGCTTCGCACGCGCTGGGAACAGAGATGATGCATACGTCTACTGAGACTTTGATGCCGAAAACCACGAAAACCGAGGAGCCAGGCAGGCGTGTTCAGGCCGCCGCTGAGGCCGCGTTCAAGCCTGTGGAAAGCGCGTCTAACGGACCGAAAGCCGCTCTTGATGCATCGCAGGCAGACGGTAAAGCAGCCCCGGACTCCACAAAAGCAACCAGCGGCGCCGCGTCGCGAAAGATCGTCAACGCCCTGAAGAATACCCTTCAGCAGGCGGCCGATACCATTCTAGGGATTGTTG
>NZ_JCACHA010000065.1:0-4142 GCF_059503625.1 Skermanella sp. | reverse complement strand
CGCCGAGTTGCGCGATGCTGGCATTTCAGCAGGACACCATCACGCGGGGCTCGACTTCAGCGATCGCCGCCGACTCGAGGGTGAGTACCGTGCTGGCATCCTCCGTGCGCTCGTTTCTACGGGCACGTTGGAGATGGGGCTCAACCTGCCTGCGCGACAAGTTGTGCTCTATGACCTGCAGGCCTTTGACGGCGCCGACTTCGTCCCGCTTTCGGTCAATACTGTCTGGCAGCGCGCTGGCCGAGCGGGGCGACGCGGGCTCGACACGCAAGGCGAAGTCGTACTCATTGCTCCGTCGTGGGATCGAGATGCCAACCGCTATGCCGCCGGTGATTTCGAGAAAATTACATCAGGTCTCGTCGATGCTCGTGCGCTCGCCGAGCAGGTGCTCGCCGAGGTGTCTAGCGGTCTTGCGCGCACGCGCGCCCAGCTTAACCGAAACCTGCAGCGATCACTTGCAGCTCACCAGAAGCGACTCCCCATGCTCGACCGAGTTGTCGATGAGATGCTCGATAGCGGCATGCTCGTTGAGTTCTTAGAGGAAGGAGCACAAGCGACCGCGCTGAAGTCGACACGCCTCGGCCGAATAGCCGTCCGCCAGATGCTCGCGCCATGCACTGTCGTTACGCTCGCATGCTTTCTTCGGGCCGAGAATCCGGCAAGCCTTACTTTCTTCGACATTCTGCTGCTGTGCGTACAGTCTGACGACTGCGAGCCCCTTATCCCTGTTGACTTCGAAGATCTCGAAGGCATCGGAGAACGGCTCTCAAAAGAGCGCTCTACACTGCTCTCCAGCAGGCACGAGCAGTTGCAGGACCGCCTTGAACTCCGTGGACGCCGGTTGCTGTCCGTCATCAAGACCACTCTCGTTGTGCGCGAGTGGACGCGTATCGGGAGCGCAGACTCTGTCGCGGACACTTTTGGCTGCTACGCCTTTGAGGTCCGACGCCTCAGCGAAAGCGTCGAACGGATCCTCACAGCAGCCGTCGCCGTGGTAGCACACCCAACGGAGCAGATCACCGAGGTCGACGTGCCGCCACCCGAGACGACCTTCGATGACGGTTCGACATTACCGGAGCGGGTGCGTGCGCTGACCGCCATGGTTGCCTATGGCATAGATGAGCAGATGGTGACACTAATGTTCCTCGATGGCATTGGCGGGGCGCTTGCGCGACGCCTGCGCGACACTGGCATCACTGACATCGAAGAACTCGCTCTCACCGAGACAGAAGACCTTGCAAAGGTACGCGGCGTCTCGGCAGTAAGGGCCGCTCGCTGGATCAACGAGGCGGCCCAAAAAATCCGAACCCGATCGGCATTCTCGCTACGCGAAACGGGCCACATGACTGAAACCTTCATAGAAACCTGGACCTCCAGTATCGACCCGTATCGGTTACGTCGAGCGCTCGACCTTGAGGTGCGCCAACAAGGAGACAGGTTCCTAGTGAGTGGAGGCCTCGAGCCTCACCGCGTGTCCCGAGGTGGTGAACAGCTCTTGTGTGACTGCGCCGACTTTGCCAAAGGCTATGTCTGTAAGCACGTGCTCGCTGTGCAACTGCACCAGAAAGACGCCAAGTTGATGCCACTCGTCGAGTACCTCGCATCTGGGGTGAACGCTGGTGAACTCGACCTTTTCCATCTCTGGTTTGACAAAGGAAACCGATGACGACCAAGATGCTGCCAACCCAGCTGAACACCGCACATGGCATAATCCAGCTTCCCGCGTATGTGCCGGTTACGACCTTCGGCGAGAAATACCCTCTCGATGATCTGGTGCGCCCTTATCTCCCCAGGCTCGCACCTGCCGCGATGGTCAGCTTTCACTATGCGCAGAAGATGAAGGAGCGGCCGGCGATTCCGCTCCTCATCGACTCCGGGGGGTTCGCTTCACTGTTCCAAGACGCGAAGGTCACCGCCGTCGGAGAGCTCGGTGTTCTGGAACGATCAAGCGACGACAAGACCGAGCCTCTACACCCGAGAGACGTACTCGATTTTCAGGAGCGTCTCGCAGATGTAGCATTCACACTTGACTTTCCGATCCCCCCGTTGATGGACCTTCACGAGGCGCGGCGTCGCAACAAGCTCACGGTGGCGAACGCTCGTTGGGCTCTTGAGAATCGACGCCGCAAGGACATGCTACTTTACGCGTGCGTTCAGGGATGGGACCTTGAGAGCTATGGCGCGTGCGCGACCGCGTATGCAGCGCTGGGCTTCGACGGCATTGCCATCGGCGGCCTAGTTCCCCGTGTGAGCGATCTTGAGGGAATTCTTAAGATCGTCGATGCGGTTCGCTCCGCTGTCCCGAACAAACCACTCCACGTGTTCGGCCTCGGGAAGCCGGACATCGTCGAAGCCCTCTTCAAGAGGGGAGTCCAATCCGTCGACTCCAGCTCCTACGTGAAACTGGCGGCTAACGGGAAGCTCTGGGGGCAGCCTGCGGTCCATCTCGCTGACGCGTCGCCCACGGAGCGGCTTCATCTGGCGCTGTGCAACCTCGCCATGGCAACACAGCGGGCGTTGCCGCTATCGGCGTCACACCTACTCTTCGGTTCGAGGCTGTGGGAGTCGGCGACGCTGCCCTCGGTGGTCATCAACTCGCCGGTGCACCCACCAAAGAAGCGCAGCAAGAAGTCCGCGACGAGCGATGCGGCTACAGCCCTGATTTGACCGCCGGGAGGCGCGGCTCCGTTTCACCATGCTTCTTCGCGTATTTGGCTTGATAGTCCGGACAGAACGTCCGCGAGTCGCACACAACGCAGGAGCTCTCCTCATTCGAGTTCTTCGTCCAAGCTTGCAGCACCGGCACGCCATGCACTTCCTGCCCGCGACACGTCTCGATGTTCTTCACTACGTTGTCGAATGACTCTAAGGCTTGAGCGATCGATGTTGCAGTGATTGGCACGATGCGAAGCGCTCGTGCGAGCCGATAGTCAAAGGGCAGCTGCGGCAACTGCTTGTCGCGTGTCTTCCACTCTTTGAGAGCGATGTCGGGCAGCGAGCCAGGCGGAGGCGGCAAATCGGTCATACCGTTCGCGATTTCATCTTTAAGCTGCTCAAGGTCACTCCGTGTTGGGTGCAGCTCGTTCACGTAAAGAAGTACGCCAGCGACGACGTTCAGAGCGTCGGGCTGGGTGCGTCGTAGCTCACCATAGGTTTGCAACTGCCATTCGTATTGAGTCCAGAGGCTGTCCTGCGTCCCAGGATCCGGGATCGGCGGACGACGCATGCCCTTATAATCGATGATGACCTCGAACTTGGGTAGCACCGCAGGGCCTAGACTTGTCTTAAGCGCGCCAACGATGGGGTTCGTGGCGAGTGCCGGGTCCGCGAGTTGGACGTGAGTGACAACATCCACGACGCCGACCATCTCGTAGCGATCAGCAACCCTGAACTGAAGCTGGCACTCGATCGCCGGCAGGAGACGTGCACCGGTTAGCCGCACTTCAGCACGGTGAATCAGCGGGAACAGATGAGGGCCGAGCTCCTGCACGGCGGCAGTCGCACGATCATTGCCGAGCTGCTCGAGATCAGAGCTCCATGCATAAAGTCCTCGTGCACCGAGCCGCGCCTTGATGAGCTTCCGGATGTCATCAAGATCGCTAGGTGACCATGGAGGCAGCGTCGGCGTACCCTTCAGGGAAGAGTCACTGTACCGACGGTACGCTTCCTCAAGAACGCCGTGAATGAACTCACCGAACCATTGCTGAACGGGGCGAGATGCTGGCAGCTTGCCAATCCGTTGATAACGGTACGGCAGCCCGCACCGCAGATAGCTGAGGAGGTCGCCGGTCAAGCTATACGACGGCAGAGAATAGACCTTCGGTCGGGTAGAGAGCGTCATCGGTAACTCAGATCATCACAAAGGGAAGGTTCGACGTCCAGTGGCAAACGCCCTTTCGGTCCCAGCCGGTCGCCACGTTTGGCACGCGCCCACCAGGCTGGGTAGGCGTTACGCCGACCAGCAGAAGGACATCCTGCGGACGGCTAAACGCCACGAAGAACTGCCGATAAAGGTCGTCGAAGGCTCGGTCGATCTGCGATCTGGTGGGCGAGCCAAGCGAAGAATACGGACGGAGCAGATCCTCCATCCTATGAGGCAGGCCTCCGGTCGTAGGCATACGCTTGAAAGCTGGAGCTCGTAG
>NZ_JCACHA010000064.1:0-4150 GCF_059503625.1 Skermanella sp. | reverse complement strand
CGCCGGCATATACAGGTCACCGACGAGATCGAGTTGGAAGCGACGGACCGGCCGATCCGGTTCCGTCTGTCGAAGCTGCTTCGGCCTTCGCAGGTCGAGGTGAACGGCGAAAGTGTCGCGCTTTCCGGCGGGACGGACGGCTGGAGCGTTCCGGCCGGCAGGGGCAGACCCGGCAGCCCCGTCCGGCTGGTCATCCGGTATGAAGGAACCCTGGCGGAACTGGACGCCGGCGGCAGTCCGTTCGGCGGCGCCGATCCGGGGTCGGGCGAGGCCGGCAGCTTCCTGCCCGGCGGTACGGCGTGGCTGCCGGATTTCGGTGACGGAGTACCAGCGGACTACCGGATTGCCGTCTCGGTCCCCGAAGGCTACCGCCCCGTCGTGACGGGACGGCTGGCGGAAGAGGCGCCGGGACGCACGGTGTTCACGGTGGAAGGCGCTGCCGAGGAGCCGTCGCTTTTCGCCGGGCGATGGAACGTCCGTGAGCGCATGGCCGGGGATCTTAGGCTGCGGACCTATTTCGAACCGGATCTGGAGGGGCTGTCGGACGATTACCTGGAAGCTTCGGAAGGCTATATCGGGCGGTTCTCTGAGCGGATCGGGCAGTATCCCTTCGACGGCTTTTCGATCCTGTCGGCGCCCCTGCCGGTCGGGTTGGGCTTCGAAAGCCTGACCTATATCGGGCGGCAGGTCCTTCCGCTGCCCTTCATGCGCAGGCAGTCCCTGCCCCACGAAATCCTGCATAACTGGTGGGGCAACGGCGTCCTGGTCGATTATGGGACGGGCAACTGGTCGGAGGGGCTGACGACGTACATGGCCGACTACGGCCTGACGGAGGAGCGCAGCGCCGACGCCGCGCGCGAGATGCGGCTTGGATGGCTGCGCGACGTGGCCGCCTTGCCGCCGGAGCGGGACGGCACACTGGCCGGCTTCAAGGCTCGGGTCCATGGTGCTGCGCAGATCGTCGGTTACAACAAGTCGGCTTACCTGTTCCTGATGCTGAACGACCTGCTGGGGCAGGATGCCTTCGACCGCGGCATCCGGCTGTTCTGGGAACGCCACCGGTTCAAGCGGGCGGGATGGGCCGAGTTGAGAAGCGCATTCGAGCAAGCGTCGGGGACCGATCTGGAAGCGTTCTTCCAGCAATGGGTCCAAAGGCGCGGTGCGCCGTCCGTGCAGCTTGAAACCATCGCCGCGAAGCGGGCGGGCGATGGCTATGAGATGACGGTCCGGATCGGGCAGTCACAGCCGTTCTACCGGCTGGCCGTTCCGCTGACGGTCGAGACATCAGCCGGGACCACCATGCACCGCGTGGAGGTGACCGGGCCGCAGACCGTGGCAACGCTGAAGCTCGACAACGAGCCGCGGTGGATCACGCTCGATCCCGACTACCGGCTGTTCCGCCGGCTGGCTCCAGGCGAAGCCCCTCCGATCCTGCGCGACGTGACGCTCGATCCGACGACCCGCATGGTTTTCGCGGGGCCGGAGCAGGACGCCGCCCGCGCCTTGGCGGAGCGGCTGATGGATACGGGAACGCGGGGCGGGACGGTCTACCGGACGAGCCCGGTTGCAGTGGTCGGCACGACCGATGCCGTCGTTAAGGCGCTGGCCGACCAGGGCCTTCCGCCAATGCCGGCGTCCCTGGCGGGCAAGGGTACGGCGCGGGTCTGGACGGCACGGTCCGACGCCGGCTCCACGGTGCTGGCGATTGCGGCGGACGACAGAGCCGCCCTCGAAGCGCTGATGCGCCCCCTGCCCCATTACGGGCGCCAGAGCTTCCTGGTGTTCCAGGGTCGGGAAGCCGTCGAGCGGGGAGTCTGGCCCTCCGGCGACAGCCCGTCGAGGCGGGCCGTGAAGATCGATTGACCGGCGCCGCGCCTACGCTTTCTTCTCCCAGCCGCCTCGGTCGGTCTGCTGCCAGTATGTCAGATCGTGGCCGGCGGCCTTGTAGGTCTTCCAGCGGGCGCGGGCGGCTGTTACGGCGTCGTAGTCGTTGCCGTCGAACATCTCGCAGACGAGGGTGAAGGCGTCCAGCCTGGACGACATGGCGTTGTCGGTCAGGATCAGGACGGTCGCGGCGTTGGGGTTCTCGTCCTCCGTCGTCAGCCAGATCGGCTGGTGCTCGGCATCGCCGTCGCGGGCGCTGCCGTGCGGCAGGAAGCCGAACTCCTTGTAGGACCAGAGGTGCTGGGTCAGCGCTTCGACGCGTTCCTCCGATCCGGCCATGACGACGGCCCGCCAGCCGCGCTCCAGGGTCTTTTCCAGGATTTGCGGCAGGGCGTCTTCCAGCGTCTTGCGCTGGAGGTGGTAGAAGCGGACCTCTGTCATGACGGCGGTTTACGCGGGGGCATGGCCCCCGCGCAATCCTTATCGTTCGGGCTTATCGTTCAAGGACTTTCCGTCAGCCCTCGAACACGTCGGCGACGTAGCGGTCGAGCAGGCGGACGCCGAAGGCGGTGCTGCCCTTCGGCACGGTGCCGCTGTCCTTCTTGGCCCAGGTCACGCCCGCGATGTCCAGGTGAGCCCAGGGGACGTTGTTGACGAAGCGCTGGATGAACTGGGCGCCGATGATGCTGCCGGCGTCGCGGCTGCCGGCAATGTTCTTGACGTCGGCGGCGTCGGAGTTGATCGCCTTGTCATAGGCATCGTTCATCGGCATCCGCCACAGCTTCTCGCCGACCTTGAGGCCGGCCGCCGTCAATTGCTCCGACAACTCGTCATTGTTGGAGAAAAGGCCGGCGTGCTCCGAGCCCAGCGCCACGATGATGGCGCCGGTCAGGGTCGCCAAGTTGATCATGGCGCGCGGCTTGAAGGTGTCCTGGGTGAACCACAACGCATCGGCCAGGACGAGGCGGCCTTCGGCGTCGGTGTTCAGCACCTCGATCGTCTGGCCGGACATGCTGGTGACGATATCGCCGGGACGCTGCGCGTTGCCCGACGGCATGTTTTCGACCAGTCCGACCACGCCAACGGCGTTGACCTTGGCCTTGCGGCCGGCCAGCGCCTTCATCAGGCCCAGGACGACGCCGGCGCCGCCCATGTCCCACTTCATGTCTTCCATGCCGGCGGCGGGCTTGATCGAGATGCCGCCGGTATCGAAGGTGACGCCCTTGCCGACGAAGGCGATCGGCTGCTTGTCGGCGGCTCCGGGATCGCCGTCGTACTTCATGACGACCAGGTAGGGCTCCTGTACGCTGCCCTGCGCCACGCCGAGGATGGCGCCCATGCCGAGCTTGGCCATCTGCTCCTGGTCGAGCACCTGGACCTCGACGCCGAGTTCGGTCAGTTCGCGGCAGCGCTCGGCGAAGGTGCGGGGATAAAGGATGTTGGCGGGTTCCGACACGACGTCGCGGGTCAGGAAGATGCCGTTGGCGAGCGCCTCGCGCTTGGCGAAGATGTCCTGGGCGGCGGCGGCATCGCCGGACAGGACGGCGATCGTCTGGAGCGCCGGCTTGGCCTCCGGCTTTTCCTTGGTGCGGTACTTGTCGAAGCGGTAGGAGCGCAGGAGCGCCCCGAAGGCGATCTCGGCCGCAACCTGGGCGGGCGGCAGGCCGCTGCCGGGCAGATCGTCGATCACGACGGAGACTTCCGCCGCATTCTTGCCCAACGCCGCCACAATGGCGCCACCGGCATCCTGTACCGTGGTGTCCTTGATCTGGTCGGGCTTGCCGAGACCGATCAGGAGGATGTGGTTCAGGTCGACGCCGCCGGGGGCGACGATGGTCAGGGTTTCATCGGCCTTGCCGGAAAACTTGTTGGCGGCCATGGCTCGGGTCAGGATGCCGCCGGTCCTGGCATCCAGGTCGGTCCCGGTTTTCGTCAGCGTCCGATCGGCCAGAACCGGAAGGGCGATCGAGCCGGCCTGGGGCAGCGACAGATCGGAGAACGTGAATTTCATGTCTACCCTCTTGGTTTATCATAGTCGGCCAGATAGGGCCGATTGGCCCGGCGGCAATTTGGCCGTTCCGGCATCGGATGGTTGTTTCGGCGGCGCGTGTCCGATAAAGAACACCGACCATACGCTGTCAAGCTACGCCGACCACGGCTCATGCGCTACTGCCGTCCGCCGGGCGATTGGCGGGAACGGTAGTCGGATATGACGAGTCCATGAAACGGTTGACGCTTTACCTCTTCCGCCACCTGATGGTGGCGA
>NZ_JCACHA010000063.1:0-4163 GCF_059503625.1 Skermanella sp. | reverse complement strand
CAATTTTGTGCCTCATACCGCACCAAACCGTGCCGCCGCCTGCGCATCCCTTCTCAAATCATCAACTTGTCAAAGATCCAGGCAACCCCGAAACCGGGATCGCAACCGCCAAAGCGGAGAATTCTCGAACCGGGAGGCAACGACGATCCGCCCAATCGCTTGGTGCGGTGATCGATCATCTTGTCCCGGAGAACCGTTGAACCGGCGATCTGTTGTCCGCCGTTCGTGGCCTCTATCTAGCCGTCCCAACCGCCGCTGTCAAGCTATTCGGTGAAACTTTTTTGACACTCACATCCAAACCGAAGTCTGGATGCTGATCTTACATAGATACCGGGTTAAACTTACGCCGGCAAATGACTCCGCTTACTTAAGCTGACTCATCTGCCGTCGGCTGAATACTCAGTCTATGGAAGATCCCCATTTGGTCTTGTCCAGCTTTGGGCCGGGCCGTTCCTGGTGGGAGGCGCCTTATATGTGAGCTGCACGGGACTGTCCAGATGAAATCTTAACGCACCTGCATTTTCCGAACGGCGCCTCGATCCACTCCATAGCCGGCGTCACGGCGGAAAAAGGCCATGAGGTCGCTCAGGTGGCCGGCCTGCCCGGTCAGGGTGCGCGCGGCTTCGGCGCTCTGGTCGGCGAGATCGGCGTTGCTCTGCGTCATCGTGTCCATGTCGGCGACGGCGCCGTTGATCTGCTCCAGGCCGACGGCCTGCTCGCGGGTGGCGCTGACGATCCCGGTGGTCCGGTCGGCGACGATCGTGACGGCAGACGCGATCTCGTCCAGGGCACGGCCGGCGGCGGTGACGAGGTCGACGCCGCTGGCGACCTGGCTGCCGCTCTCCTGAAGCAGCCGCTTGATGTCGCCGGACGCATCGGAAGCGCGGCGCGCCAGCATGCGGACCTCCGCCGCGACGATGGCGAAGCCCCTGCCCTCCTCCCCGGCCCGGGCGGCCTCCACGGCGGCGTTGAGCGCCAGGAGGTTGGTCTGGAAGGCTATCTCGTCCATCAGGCCGATGATGTCGGTGACCCGCTTGGACGACTGCTCGATCCTGTGCATGGCGCCGACGGCGTCGCCTGCGACCTTGCCGGCCGATCCGGCCAGGCTGAGCGCCTCGTCGACGGCGCGGGTCACTTCCGCCGCGTTCTCGGCATTGCTGCGCACAGAGGCGGTGAGCTGCTGCATGGCGGCTGCCGTGCGTTCCAGGTGTTCCGCCTGATTTTCCGTGCTGCCGGAGAGCGCGCGGCTGCCGTCGGCCACTCCGGTAGCCGTCTCGTCGATGCTGTCGGCGGCGTCGCCGATCTCGGCGACGATCCGGGCCAGCTCGTCGGCCATGCGGTTGGTGTTGGACTTGATCGTGGCGAAGACGCCCTGGAAATCATCCTCGATCCGGCGGCCAAGGTCGCCGTGGGAGATCGCCGAGAGCACGCCGTCGATCGCCGCCAGACTGGAGCGGACGGTCGAGGTCAGGTCGTTGATGCCGTTGCACAGCCGGGCCATCGAACCGTCGGCCGGCTTGAGCGTGCGCGCGAAATCGCCGCGCGACGCCGCTTCGACCAGATCGGTAATGTCGTGCTCGACCTCGATCAGCACCCGGTCGCGTTCGGCCATGTCGTCGACGGAGCGGTTGATCGTCTCGGCTACCGCGCGGTAGCAGCCTTTGAGGCCGGTCACCGTGACCTTGCGGTAATAGAGCTTGCGGCTGGCGTGGTCCATCGCCGCCCCTACTTCCCGGCTGAAGCAGTCGGCCAGATCCAGGACGTCGTTGATCCGGAGGAACAGGGTCCCGAGAGAACCGCCTTCCGGTACCGCCGTGATGCGGCGGTCGTAGTCGCCGATCGCCGATTCGTCGCAGACCTCCAGCGCCCGCGCTATCGCCCGCTCCACCCTGCCGACCAGGACGACGATGGCGAGCGCCGCCGGCAGCAGCAGGAGCGAAGGGACCGCCAGCCACCACGCGGGAGCCGGATCGCCGAGGAACGGCAGAAGGATGCCGGCGGATGCCGTCAGCGCCGCCGCAAGGCCGAGCATCCGGATCCTAGAGAGAGAGGACGAACGTGTCATAGTCACACCCCTTCTGCTCCAGGACCTTCATGAGCAGCGCCGTCGAAGCCGCGATACCCTCGCGCCGGTCGGCGGTGCGGGTCTCGATCTCGATCATGGCGTCGTAGAGGCCCTGGGCCGCCGCGACCGCGTCGCGCCGTGCCCAGCGCCGGAACGAGTGGTAGCCGGTGATGGCGCCCGTCTTGTCGAAGCTGGGCGTCACGTGGGCGAAGACCCAGTAGTGGTCGCCGTCGCGCGCGAGGTTCTTGACGTAGGCGAAGATCTCCCGGCCGCCGGCGATCGTTTCCCAAAGCAGCTTGAAGACGGCGCGCGGCATGCCGGGATGGCGGATCATGCTGTGCGGCTGACCGAGGACGTCTTCCTCCGCATAACCCGCGATCCTCAGGAAGACCGAGTTGGCGTAGGTGATCCTGCCCCGGAGATCGGTCTTGCTGACGATGATTTCATCTTCGCCGAAGACCCGTTCGCGCCCGGTGGGGGCGGCAGTCGGTCGCGCCATGCGATCACTCCCCTTGCTACCCGCACCGGTATAGCGATCGCCAATTATATTGTATTTGATTTAAGTCAACAGGGATTCAGTCGAACTCGAACAGCGTGCGGGGCAGAGCCAGCGTAATTACGACGCGATCCCCTTCCTCGTGCATGTTCAACCTTGCATCGAGCTGGTTGACGAGCGCCGACATCACGGTCGTTCCCAGGGCGGAATGGCCGCCGATCTGGAACGGCGAAGGCGCCGCCGGCGGGCGGGGGAAGGCGAAGCGGAGAACGATCCCGACGCCGTCGGGGAGGATCGAGACGTCCAGCCCCTTGCCGGCTCCCGGCCCATCGCCGGATGACGGGGCGGCAGGCGCCTTCAGATCCGACGCCGTGAACAGGATCTCGCCGATCACCAGCCCCAGCGGACCGGCCATGTCGAGTTCCAGCGACAGCGTCCCGACATCGACCGCGCGCCTGAGATGGCGGGACGCGTCGAAGCCGCCGATGAGATTGGTGCAGAGATCGACCAGATAGGAGTCGAACTGGACGCTGGTGATGCGACTCGGGCCGAGCAGGTTGCGGAACAGGAGGCCGAGGCCGTCGATCCTCTGCTGGGTGCGGCGGAACCCGTGCCGCAACTCCCCCTCCGGCATGCCGATGGTCTGAAGATAAAGGACCGTGCTGATGACCTGAAGGTTGTTGCGGACGCGGTGATGAAGCTCGCGCAGGAGCACCTGGCTTTCGGCAAGCGCGTCCCTCAGCGCGTTCTCCATGTCGCGGCGGGTCGTTATGTCGTGCGTCACCATCGAGAATCCCGCCAAACGCCCGGTCTCGTCACGCATGGACGTGACCAGGATGTCGGCATGGAAGCGGGAACCGTCCTTGCGAACCCTGACATGTTCGCCATGGACGCTGCCGTCGGAGGCCGCGGATTTGAGCATCGCCGCCACTCCCGAGGAGCCGGCCCCGGCGCCGTCGGCGGGATCGAGCCTCCAGGCAGGCTGTCCCAGGATCTCCTGTTCGGAATACCCCAGCAGCCGCTCCGCCCCGGTGTTCCAGCTGGTCACCCGGCCGGCGGGATCGAGCATCACGATGGCATAATCGCGGACCCCTTCCACCAGCAGGCGGAAGCGCTCCTCGCTTTCCCGCACGGTCTGGCGGTGGATCACCAGCTGCTGGGCGCGCAGACGCAGCAGGTTGCGGGCACGGGTCTGGAACTCCCACGGATCGACCGGGCTGAGGATGAAGTCGGTGGCGCCCGCTTCCAGCGCTTCGCGCCGGATCTCGTGGTCCTCGTAGGCGGTCACGACGATCACCGGGACGTCGGCGGTAGCGGGCCGCCCCCGCAGGTTCCGGATGAAGCCGGCCCCGTCCATCAGCGGCATCTTGAAATCGGTGATGACGAGGTCCGGCACGGTGCGGGCACAGGCCTCCAGCGCATCGACCGGGTTGGGGAAGGCGGAGACCGTGATGTCGTCGCCGACCGAGGAGGCGAATTTGGTCAGAATCTTGCGGTTGACGCTGCGGTCGTCGATGATGAAGACCTCGGCGCCCAGGATCGAGACCCCGGTTTCTGACAGGGAAACCCTCAAGCAACTCACCCTAATGCCTGTCCCTCTGT
>NZ_JCACHA010000062.1:2484-4181 GCF_059503625.1 Skermanella sp. | reverse complement strand
GGCCGCCGGCGGCTGGACCAGATGGTCGTTGCCGCCGGCTTCTTCCACGTGCCCGACGGGTCGCGCGGGTCCCACCTGACGCTGCTGGAAGCGGCCGAGTACGGCTGGTGGTACGCGGCCCGCCTGCCCGGCGGGGAGCATGTCGCGGCGCTGGCGACCGATGCCGCCCTGCTGAAGGAGGGTGGCCTGGACCAGCCCTTGGCGTGGATGGAAAGGCTGGCGACGACACGCCACGTTGCCGGCGACGTCGCGGGGGCCGTGCTGATGCCGGACAGCCTGCGGGTCTGGCCGACGCCGTCGTTCCTGCTGGATCGTCCGGCGGGTGCGGACTGGCTGGCGGTGGGGGACGCCGCGTCCACCTACGATCCGTTGTCGTCGCAGGGTATCCACAAGGCGTTCGTGGATGCGATGGCGGCGGCTGCGGCCGTCGCCGGGCTGCTGGAGCGGGGCGAAGATGTGGAGTCCTCGGGCTATGCCGAGGGGATCGCGGCGCAGTTCGGGGATTATGTCGGCAACCGGAACTACTTCTACGACCTGGAAGCCCGCTGGCCCGATGCCCCCTTCTGGAGGCACCGGCGCGAGCGCACCAGGCTTGAGGACGCTTAGGCGATCACTCGCTGACGAACGCGAGGGTGTTGACGGTGACGTGCGGCCATTTGATCAGGCCGGGCGTCTGGTCGAAGTGCTTGTGGAAGTAGATGTCGACCGTCTGGGAATACTGAAGCTGCTGCGACAGTTCCCCGGTGGTCGCGTCCTTGACGGTTTCGACCCAGAACGTGCTCTCCAGCGCCTTCGCGTCCGCGTATTGGCGGATTAACGGGATGTTGACGATGCCGCCGTCCACGTCGTCGGAGGTCGTTACCGACAGCGCCAGCGTCGCCACGATGTCGGCCTTCTTGTTTTGGTCGATCAGGAAGCTGTTGGGTTGCTGCGGATCGAAGTCGCCGCGCTTGCCCCGATAAACCTCGCTGTAGCCGTTCGGCGCTCCCGTCACCGGCGTCGGCAGTCCCGAAATGTTCGGGATCTTCGGCGCTCCCTTGAACTTGCTGAACGGACCGATCGCGACCAGCGAGTTTCCATGGGGAACGGTGGCGATCCGGACGACGGTCTTCGGCGTGAAGATCTCGTCGGTGGCCATGTCGTCGGTGACCACCGGTCCGAGATTGGTCGGCCACAGCCACATGCCGTTTTCGGCGTGCAGCAGGTTGCCGAAGTTCGGCCCCTCCGTCGCGTCGGTCACCTTGACGTCATAGCTGACGCCCGCCAGCAGCATCGTGCCGCCGCCGTTGCTGCGGTTGGGGACCAGGGCTTCGATCGCGGTGAAGGTGATCGTTTCGTCGATCAGGTTGACCAGAAGCTCGAATCCGCCGTTGCCATTCGGCACGGCGATCATGTTCCAGCCGATGCCGGACCACTTGCCGAGCAGAGCCGCCAGCGGACCCAGGGAGTCGAGGGATTTCGCGTCGCTGAGATTCAGCGGGACGTGCTTGGGAAGGGAGGATTGAACAGGGGCGTCCACAGCGGTCATGGTTATAGTCTCCCGGAGACCAATAAATCAGAAGATGCAATGAAACAACAAGAGGGGCAGTATCCACGGGTACTTGAGTATGCGGATGCAGGGGCTCTCGTCTTGTGGATAAGTTTAAATATGTGAACAGAAACTCTCAAATCGATTTTCTTATTGTTTAAGATTTGTA
>NZ_JCACHA010000062.1:0-2474 GCF_059503625.1 Skermanella sp. | reverse complement strand
TCATTAAATATTGGCGTTTGCAGGTTCGGTCCTGCCGTGCATTGGAATTTGCCCTGATAGTACGACGATATGCGGTGAGAGGGCAGGCGGGGAGGCGCCGTTCCGCCGACTCGGTCGATGCCGTGGGATCAGGCCGCCTATGCCGCATAACGTCGCGTGGCGCAAATAACCCTTCATTCCTTGGTACTATTATCCGCCGTCCGGCCCGGACTTATACTGCCGGGGCAACCTGTGAAAGGGGACAATCACCATGAAGCTGCTGGCCCTCAGACTGATGGGGCCGATGCTGGCTGCCGCGTGCTCGCTGGGCGCGAGCCAGGCGTTCGCCGAGACCAAGCCGGTGTCGGACAGCCATCCGTTCCATCAATGCGCGTCGTGCCATTCGCTGGACACCTCCGCCAACGCCTTCGGCCCGACGCTGATCGGCGTCTACGGCCGTACCGCCGGTTCGGTGCCGCGCTTCGCCTATTCCGAAGCGGTTCAGAAGTCCGGAGTCGTCTGGAACGACGACAACCTGCGCAAATGGATTTCCGGTAACGACACGTTCATCCCCGGAACCCGCATGCGCCACGTCGCCGTTACCGACAAGGCGAAGCAGGACGAGCTGATCGACTTCCTGAAGGCGCTGAAGTGACGTAATGCCAGGAACCGGAGAGGTCGGCCTCTGAAAAAGACTTTGGTTTCGTAGGTCGGTCTAAAGCGAAGCGGCAGCCGACAAGCAGGCGCGTCTATGTCGGCTGCCGCTTCGCTTTAGACCGACCTATGGCATGAGCGTCTTCATTGGTCAATCTCTTCGGATTTTGGTACGCCAAGCGGGCGGCAGGGTGACCCTGCCGCCCGTTTTCTTTTGAATTCGACCCGGTTTTAGTGGCGGAAGTGGCGCATGCCGGTGAAGACCATGGCGAGGCCGCGCTCGTCCGCCGCTGCGATCACCTCGGCGTCGCGCATCGAGCCGCCGGGCTGGATGATCGCGGTGGCGCCCGCATCGGCGGCGGCCAGCAACCCGTCGGCGAAGGGGAAGAAGGCATCGGAGGCCACGACCGAGCCGATCGTGCCGGCCTGCTCGCGGCCGGCCGCCTTGGCGGCGTCGGCCGACTTCCAGGCCGCGATGCGCGAGCTGTCGACCCGGCTCATCTGACCGGCGCCGACCCCGACCGTGGCGCCCGCCTTGGCGTAGACGATGGCGTTGGACTTGACGTGCTTGGCGACTCGGAAGGCGAACAACAGGTCGGAGAGTTCCTGGTCGGTCGGCGCCCGCTTGGTCACGACCTTCAGGTCGGGCAGGGTCACCCGGCCGCTGTCGCGGGTCTGGAACAGGAAGCCGCCGGCTACCGTGCGCACCGTCATGCCGGGGGCGGCCGGGTCGGGCAGGTCGCCGGTCAGAAGGACGCGCAGGTTCTTCTTGGACGCCAGGAACTGCCGGGCCCCCTCGTCGGCGTCGGGGGCGATCACGACTTCGGCGAACAGTTTCGCGATCTGCTCGGCGGTGGCGGCGTCCAGCGTGCGGTTCAGGGCGATGATGCCGCCGAAGGCGCTGACCGGATCGCATTCCAGCGCGCGGCCATAGGCATCCAGCAGATTGTCGCCCTCGGCGACGCCGCAGGGATTGGCGTGCTTGATGATAGCGACGGCGGGCTTCTCGAACTCGGCCACCAGCTCGAAGGCGGCATCCGTGTCGTTCAGGTTGTTGTAGCTCAGCTCCTTGCCCTGGAGCTGGGTCGCGGTCGCGATGCCGGGCCGGGCGTCGGCGCCGCTGACGTAGAAGGCGGCCGCCTGATGGGGGTTCTCGCCGTAGCGGAGCGTCTGGCGCAGGCTGCCGGCGACGGTGACGCGGGCCGGGAAGGTCTCGTCGTTCTGGCCGGCGAACCACTGGCTGATCGCGGCGTCGTAGGACGCCGTGCGGGCATAGGCCGAGGCCGCCAGCCGGCGGCGCAGCGCCAGGGAGGTGGCGCCGTCGTTGGACTCCAGCTCCGCCAGGACCGGTTCGTACTGGGAGGCGTCGGTCAGCACCGCGACGAAGCCGTGGTTCTTGGCGGCGCTGCGGATCATGGCGGGACCGCCGATGTCGATGTTCTCGACGCAGTCCTCGAACGGAGCGCCGCGCGCCACGGTCGCCTCGAACGGGTAGAGGTTGACCACGACCAGATCGATCGGCGGGATGTCGTGGGTCTTCATGGCGGCCAGATGGCCTTCCAGGTCGCGGCGGGCCAGGATGCCGCCATGGACGCGCGGGTGCAGCGTCTTGACGCGGCCGTCCATCATCTCGGGGAAGCCGGTATAGTCGCCGACTTCGGTCACCGGCACGCCGGCGTCGCGGAGCTGCTGGGCGGAACCGCCGGTCGAGAGGATCTCGACGCCGCGCGCGGCGAGCGCCTGACCGAACGGCACGAGGCCGGTCTTGTCGGAAACGGAAATGAGGGCTCGTGTGACGCGGATGAGATCGGCGGTCATGACGGCGGAATCCTGCGTAAGGC
>NZ_JCACHA010000061.1:0-36402 GCF_059503625.1 Skermanella sp. | reverse complement strand
CGGTGACACCGCAGCCGCTCGCTCAGCCAGCCCGCCTGTCCCGCCAGCAGGCTAGGCCGGGTCGGAACCCGGCACGGCGTCCAACTGCCCGCCGCCAGGTACCGCTGCACCGTCTCCCGGTTACACCCAACCTCGGCCGCGATCCGCCGCGTACCCCAGCCCAGACCGTGCAGCCGCTGCATCGCCGCCACCTCGTCCGGCGTCCTCATCACTTGCCTCCGCCCGTCCCTGCCGGGTGGAAACATGCCCAATCGATCCATCATTCCGCTTCTCCCTGCTACGCAGGGTGGCTGGGTTCCTGGTGTCGCCTCCGGATGGCTTTACCCTGTCGCCTGACACTCAATCGAGGTGGGCACCCTCATGGTGTGTAGAGTTCGACACGGGGGGGGGTAGTCTCCGTGTGGAGTGTAAAGGGGTGTAAACAGCCCTCAGACCTAGATGAGACACACGCCTAATGGCTTCCCCAAAAATACCAGCAGGAGCGCCTCTATAAGCGCCTGTGTTGGAGGAAGGATCCTGTCCTTTCCCCTGGCTCCATTGGGGCTCAAATGCTTGATCTTGTTAGATTATTCCCCAATCCCACTGGTCCGCATGGTGGGGTTTACCCCATCCATCGGACAGCCTCCTCCAGTCTCACTCCTCCTAGAAAATTAAGAGGGGAAGCTCCGAAGGGGGCTCGTAGTGAGCTGCTGATGGGGGTGCTGGCGGGAGGGGATATATCCCTCCCTTGGCTCAACCACAAGGGGCATCCTTCGCATTCTTCAGTACCGGCAGTTGGTATAGATGCCGGCGGTGATGCAGCGGACCTGCTGCGAGCCAGGCTGGATGAGGGGCGTGACCTGGGGGGCGACGTAGCTGGGGGCGGCATAGCCGGGGTACGGATTCACCGAAGCCCCGAACTGGTAGAGGGACTGGGTCAGGGCCTGGAGCTCGAGCTGCTGCTGCTGAGCCTGGACCTCATGCCGCACCCGGTACTGGCGGGCGAGCACGGTCACCGACCGGCAGGCGTCGGCGTTGCCGTCCATGCAGGCCAGGATGAAGCGGTCGGCCGGATCTGGCTGCGAGGCCGAAGGGCCCGGCCCAGCACAGCCGGCGAGCATAAGGAGAAGAGAGAGCTGTCCGAGGCGGGGCATGATGCGATCCGATAATTAGATGCTGTATCGTATCATTAGCCTCGCACGGGCACCATCGGATTAGAGGGCGAGCAGAAATCCGGATCGCCCCAGAGCACGGCAACCGGGCCGATGAACAGGTCTTGCAACTTGGCTGATCTCTGCCGGCGGATTTGCGCCATGTCTCGCAGCATATTGGCCCGCTCGTTCACAGGAAGCCCAAGGAGCTTCCTGCTCTAGTGGCAGAAGACCGTGCAGGGCCGGCCGAACCGCGATGGAGGAGGAAGGTGTCGATCTCGGCAGTCACCCCGATGTCGTCGCCCACCGCTTAAAGCAGCTCATCCAGGGTGACCAAGCGGCTCGAGCAATAAGCTTCTATGGCCCCTCACGCCCCGCATGATGGGCAGCCTTCCTTGGTTCCAGCAGCCGCTTAGGTACTTGAGGAGATCGATGCTCACATGTACCGCCCCAAGGTCGTTGTGGGCCAGCAGGAGCTTCCACGGCTCGGCGGTCATGGTGATGAGGGGCATCATGCAACCATGCCATCCGGACTATGCCGCTGCGGAACAAGGATGGCTTCAGGCGAACCTTAATGCCCTCGTGACTGCTCATGCTATCAGCACGCAGCAAGCTGCTCGAGATCTGGTGGACGAAGCTAGGATCGCCCAGCAGGGCACGCTAACGCGCGTATAGGCCAGCACGACTTACGACCCGCAGCATCGAGGGACTACCACTGCGCTTGGGTCCGCTCCTTCGGCGCAGTCTGTCCAGTCTGCTCGACAACTTCCGAACTGTGAGCTTGCCGCTCCTCGATCTCCTTCACAAACGCAGTGAACATCGGAAGTCTTCGCCTCGAACCGTGGAGAGGTCCGGGAAAGCCGCGCCGAGTTTAGGTTGTCCTTGGTTCTGCATAGGAAGAGTTGACCTCTGTGACCTCTCAAGCGCGGACAGCTGGACCAGAAGCACGCCTTAGCGGAAGAAGCCGGCATTCCGATGGATCTCAATCTCCCAACGGCGCGACGAACACCGGACATCCATTCCTTGAGGCGCGGGTAAACCCACGGAAGCGCTTCAGGGTTCCGGTCCGCCCTGGTTCAGTAGGCGCAAAGTTTGGGAGTAGAGTACGGAAAGCAGCTCTTCTTGGAAGAGGGTGGCGCTTTAGCTGAGCTAAACCCTTCAGCAGTCCGGCAAACGTCGAAGCTGAGGCAGCGTCGAATTCCGGTTTGCCGAAACCCAGCGAGCTCGGAGGCGAACTGAAAGGCATCAGAGGCCGGTGCGCTGGAGGGATCAGTGCTTCGGCTGGCACAGTCTTCTAACAACTAGTCCATCCCCGTACAGGCGAGGGAGCCCAGCGGAAGGTGTCGCTTGAGAGGTAGCGGTTGGAGCTATCCCCGCATAAGCGGGGGAATCTTCGCCGGGATCGGGTCGAACGCCATTTAAGGGGGTCCATCCCCGCACAGACGGGGGAGCAATGATGTTTCGGATCATCACATGCTGCTTGCGCGGTTCATCCTCGTGCAACCGAGGGAGCCATCTGGAATGATGGGCCGCTTGACCTGCCGCCGAGTTCATCCCCGTGTAGAAGGGGAAGCCAAGTTCACCGGGCAGCAATCCAACGCTGTGTTGGGTCTATTCCCGCGCAAGTGGGGAAGCCATGATCTGCCTCCTCGGCTGCACAAACACCTTTGGCCCATCTCTGCGTCGACGAAGAAGTTATCGCCTGGCGGCAAATGCTTCCGCTCATCAAGCACAAGCAGGGAGCCCGTGATTGCAACGTGCGCCTGTCCTCGGCGTGAGGTTCATTCCCGCCCAAGCGGGAGAGCCGATGTACGAGACCTGTTGCCCTACGGGGATCAGGGTTTATCCCCGTGCAGGCGGGGAGCCAAGTGAGCGGTCGGCGCCACGGCTTACATCACTGGTTCATCCCCGCGTAGCAAGGTAGCCGGCGTCGCGGCGATCGACTACCGCGGCGGCTACGGTTCATCCCCACACAGGCGGGGGAGCTGTAAGCGAATGGCTTCGGTAACCCATTGGTCTAGGTCCATCCCCATGCAGGTGGGGAAGCCATCCGGCACGCGCCCTCAAGCGCCGGAGTTGAGGGTCCATCTCTGCATAAGGCGGGGGAGCCGCCATGCTCGTCCATATGTAGGGCGCAAACTGGGACTCATCCCTGCGCGGGCGGGGAAACCATAGTGATGTCCACTTTGAGGTCGGTGATGTCGGGTTCATCCCCACGAAGGCAGTGGAGCCATGTACTCATGGACCTTGATGGTCTTGTCGTACAATCCATCTCCGCGCGAGCAGGGGAAACATCGCTTGGCGGCAATTCCTGCCGATGTTCAAAGGTACATCCCTATTTAGGCGGGGAAGCTTCCTGGACGATGCTCTCGGTTACCATGTCGAACGGTTCATCCCCGCGTAGGCGGGGGAGCTGCATACTGATCAACGAAGACTTTCATAGCGTTGGGATCATCCCCGCATAGGCAGGGAAGACGCGTAGTCGAAGGCAAACTGCATGTAGAGGTTGGGTCCATCCCTGCGCGAGTGAGGGAGCCATGCAGAGGTAGTGCAGTTCGTCTTCAGGGACGGGTTCATCCCCGCATAGGAGGGGGAGCCATCTATGTGGTGTTCAACCACATGCTTGCGCAGGGTCCATCCCCAGTGAAAGGAGGAGCTTTGGTATTGAGGGCGAAGGCCGCAGCCATTCCAGGCTATCCCCACGCAGGCGGGGAAGGCAGCACCCGATCAGTGTAGACGCCGTACTCGTACGGTCTATCCCGTGAAGGCGGGGGAGCCGCATAGAACGGATTGGCCGCGTTGCGGTTCGGGGGTTCATCCCCGCGCAAGCGGGGGAGCCAAGTTGCCAATCCCGCACTCCATAGCGTTAGTGGGTGTATCCTCATAAGGCAGGGAGCCAGATTCCAGAAAGCATCTGTAAAATTGCCGAAGGGTTCATCCCCGCTCTAGCGGGGGAGCCACGACCAGCATCTTGGTCTCGGCGTCGCCAATCGATCGATCCACATTTGTGAGGAGAGGACTATCGGTCGAACCGCGCCATGCTTGCCATTACCGATCGATCCCCGTGCAGCGGGGGAGTCAACACAGCGGTTGGCGTGGCGGAGCTGGGCAAAAGTTCATCCCTGCAGAGGCGGGGGAGCTGATGTCCGCGACCTCCTACTGTACGGTGATCAGGGTTCATCCCCGCATAGGCAGGGGAGCTGTGAAGAAATGCCAGACCCGCTGTTCTGCATCAGGTTTATCCCCGTAGCAGGGGAAGCCATCGCCGTCCTGCGCTCAGCGATGAGTCATCTGAACTCATCTCCAACTCAGGCAGGGAGCCGCGACGCCGCAGCTGATCTCTACGCGCTTGAAAGGTCCATCACCGCGTTAGTAGGGAAGCCGGGCAGTAGAGCTCGATACTCACCGTTCCCCACGGTTTATCCTCGCATAGGCAGGGGAGTCGCTCCGGTGCGTGGCGCCTTCGGTTATGCCTGAGGTTCATCCCCGCGTGGGCAGAGGAGCCTTGGTGCGGTCACCCAGCTAAATATGCCGGTTGGGTTCACTCTTGCGTAGTCGGGGGAGCCTAGACATACCAAACGGTGACAGCCGTCTCGTCGGATTCATCCCCACGCAGGCGGGGGAGTCTTAAGGCATTGCAGCGCAACTTGAGCGCCGTAGGGCCCATCCCCGCTTAGGCAAGGGAGCCTGGTAGCCGGTCCAACGCGTGTTGGGGTCGTCGGGTAAATCCCCGCGCAGGCGGGGAAGCCTCAACCTTGTCCTTACTTTGAGCGTTGCCGCCGGGTTCATCCCGCGCAAGCGGGGAAGTTCCAAGATCAGCGACGACGATACCCGTTTTGTAAGGTTCATCCCCGTGCAAGCGGGGAAGCCGACAACGGACTGACCATCCGGCAGGTCGAGGCGGGTTTATCCCTGCACAGGCAGGGGAGCCGGCCACGTGGGCGTCAACTGGTTCAAAAAAAATGGTTCCATCCCGGCACAAGCGGGAGAGGTGCGGCACCACACGAAATTTCCACACGGTTGAAGGGTCCATCCCCGCATAAAGGAGGGAGCCTAGTAGCCTTCAAAATCCGCCTTGCCGGTAGCAGGTTCATCCCCGGGCAAGCGGGGGAGTCAGATACAGCGGTTTGAAGAACTCTTCGGCGAAAGGTTTATCCCAGCGCAAGCGGGAGAGTCGCGGACATTTGGCCGAAGATGATCGTGCCGTAAGATCCATCCTCGCATAGGCAAGGGAGCACGTGGTGCGCATATCCTCCTCCTGGACGATATGAGTTTATCCCCGCAGCAGGCGGGGGAGCCTGCGGAGCGATTTCCTGCATCTTCCGAGTGTAGGGTTCATCCCCGCACAGGAGGGGGAGCCTGGGTCAACGCGTAATCAGTTCCCGCCGAAGCCGCAGGGAGAAGTTTTCTCAAGCACAGCTCAATCTGACTGTGAGGGACGATCCCCGCTAGCACGGAGAAGCCTTACCGAAGCTCTTCTTGATGATGACGTTGTTCGGTTCATCCTCGGTTGCATAGGAAAGACGCCGCCTACATGAGCCGCGAGGTAGCAACCGACGGTTCATCCCCGCTCGCACGAGGAAGACGGAAGCCAGAGGTCAGGGATGGCGCCGAACATCGGTTCATCCCCGCTCGCGCAGGGAAGCCGACCTGGAGGAATTTCAGGACACGGTCCGCCGCGGTTCATCCCCACTCACGCGGGGGAGCCACCGCGCAGAACAACGCCACGAGCGGGTCAATCGGTCCATCCCCGCTCGTGCGGGGAAGCCGTCACCACGCCCAACCGCGACGAAGCCATGCGCGGTTCATCCGCGCTCGCGCGGGGACGCCAGTTTTTCGTCGTTGTATTGGTCGGCGTTCGGCGGTTAATCCTCGCTCGTGCGGGGGAGCCCGGACGCGGTTGTCTTCGGTGCCCTTGTTGTTCAGTTAATCCCGATCACGCGGGAAAGCCGATGGCTGGTCGCTCAAAATTTACGAGGTGCCCGGTTAATCCCCGCTCGCGCGGGGAAGCCAGGGGGCGGAGCTGCCAGACCTGCAGCCAGTGCAGTTAATCCCCGCTCGCGCGGGGAAGCCCGTGAGACGTGGCCCGAGACGGTCGCCCGCTACGGTTAATCCCCGCTCGCGCGGGGAAGCCAGCTTTTCGCTGGCGCAGAGCTACGTCGCCGCCGGTTAATCCCCGCTCGCGCGGGGAAGCCGATCCGCAGGACACCACGGGCCTCGCATACGGCGGTTAATCCCCGCTCGCGCGGGGAAGCCGTGGCGTTGAAGGCCGGATCTGCGACCAGATCCGGTTAATTCCCGCTCGCGCGGGGAAGCCGCGGCGGAGTTGCGGAGGGTGGCGCCGTTGATCGGTTAATCCCCGCTCGCGCGGGGAAGCCCCCTTGGACGTTAGCGTCTCCCAGGCCATCGCCGGTTAATCCCCGCTCGCGCGGGGAAGCCTCTTCTGAGAAGCCATTGATTCATATGTTGTTTTCAAAGAGCCTTGGCCGCACCGATGTTCCGGCAGCCGAGCAACGCTGGCGCAGCGGCTTAGACCGGAGCGACGACACCCCGGAAGGAGCCCAGCGCACCGCCACTAGAGGGCCGCAGCGCGAGCATACCAAAACCATAACGGTTGTGACGACCGACGCCTGATCCTAGCAGCGAGCGGAAGGCATCCGCGTCCTTAACCTCGATGACCGCCTGGGCTGTGGCCTCGGGCAGTTCGAAGGATTGAATCTGCCGAGGGCGTCCACGCGCTGGGCCGTCAAAAAGTTGACTCTGTCGTCCATAACCTGGCTCACAGGGGCGAACCATAAGACGACGCCGTAGGCCACGAATAGACGCTACGCGGCGCGGTCCATCCCTAACCACGGAGGCCGCATCTCCGAGACGACGCTCCAGGAAATCAAGGTAGACCTCCTCGCGTTCCACTGCCTCCTCTCTGGGCGGCAGGGGTGTGCCGGGCGGCAGCCGCTCCCCGAGCGCGAGCAGGAATACGTCCCGCTCATGCGTGTTGCGAGACCTCCGTTCGGCGCTACGCGTCGCCAAGCGCGGATCGTCCGAGCGAACGCGTGCTGTTGGGCAGTACGTGACCCACGCATCAAGCCATCTTCCTGCGTCGAAGATCGGGACGGGGATGCCGCTGATGCTCTCTGGATCGACAATGGATTGCCCCTCAACCCGGCGCTGGAAGGCATGGAAACGGAGCGCATCGGGCGCGAGCGCAGAGTAGGCCGATAGGACAAAAGAATCCCTTCCCTGTCCCACTTGCGGTCGCTCGACGATAGTCCAGGGCTTGGGGGCTTCGGCACCGAAGACGGTGCTCAACGCCGTCTTCACAACAAGTCCCTCGTCGGCGATCGCTGCCGGGCGCCCCCCAAAGGCGACACGCGCTTCTTCGATGGCTGCTCGGAGGTTCACCGCCATCCGGATGAGATACAGTTCCTGGCTCATCTTAGGCACACTCCGGCATGGCGCCATTCGGCTCACCGATGCCCGTAGAGGGAAGCAGCAGCGCTGCCGAGACCTCCGCACGCACCACAACATCAGAGCCGGCATGCGCTCCGGCTGCCCAGTCACGGCGGCCGTACATGGCGTAGGGAATTGCACGAGCGCCATCGGAAAGGCGTGAGGTATACTCAATGGGCAGGTGCAACGTCACCGTCGCCGACGGTGCGACTCGCGCGAAGTGGAGGCGCTCGCCCAGCGCTGCGACGGGGCCGTCCGCCTCAAATATCTCGCCCTCGAAATCCGGCGGTGCTGGGCAGTTCGAGCGGCCGAGATAGACGGGCCACGCCGGCGAGCCTAGCGCCTCGCGAATCTCGATCAGACTCGCGGGCAAGCCAAGGTCCCAAAGCACGACTTCTATGTGCGCCCCCGCAAGGTAGGGGCGCTCCACAATGCGCTTCTCGGCGATGCCGCTGCCTTCACGCTGGCGGGGAATGCCACTCGTGGTCCACATTGGCCCGGTCATGCGCGGCTTCGCCAGGTCTGCCGTCTGGAAATCGTGGATTGTGCGTCCCGGGTTGATCACTGCAGCAGCCCAGCCCAGCCCATCCTGCAGCGCCTGCAGAACTTCGACCTGACGCCTTTCCACGCCCAACGCAGCGCCAAGCATACCTGCCAGAAGTGACGGCGGAGGCACCTCATACTGGCTCGGAAAACGGTCTAGTCGCGCGGCACCGAAGGACATCATCGGTGCCGCGAAGTGGAGCGGAAGGAACGCTGTCACGTACGTCTCCGCTTCGCTGGACCAGCTTTTTTCGCTTCGGTCGGAACTGGGGCCTGAACCGAGGCCCCCTCGGTCGGGTTGTCGGCTTCCGCTTTCCCGTCGAGTCGCTTGAAAAAGTCGAGCGCCTGCTGCTCAGCTCGGCTCGCCAGCACTTCAAAGAGTGGGCGCTCATCGCCCTCTTCCGCTACCATCTTGCTCAGGCGCTCGCTCCAGCGTGGCGCACCATGCCGGCGGTCGACCTCGGCGCGGTACTCCATCATGCGGTCGGTGGCACGCTTACTGAGCGGCACGCCATACCCGGACGCAGGGTCCATTGCGGCCTCGAAGGCGAGCATGAGAGTACGCGGGCGACGGGCGCCCATCTCGACGAGCATCTCGGCGGGGGCGCCGTAGGGCGCGGTGGATCCAACCTTCGCGGCTGGCTGCAACTGGTACAGCGTCCGCACCAGCCATCCGACAATTCTCGCGCGCTGCTCAGATGTAGCAAGAGCGAAGTTCTGTGCTACTTGCGCGAGGTTGACTACGACATGCGCGTAGAACAGGCCACTGGCAAGCTCGGCGGTGTTCGTATGCGACGCCCCGGTTTCGCCAGCCGACCTGTCCTGCAGCTTATCCTGAACGGAGAAGTAGTCCGCGACCGAGGCGATAGGGTGCACGGTCAGCAAGTGGGCGACCTGGACGCATCCCGTCACCGTCTCGAGAATAGGCGAGGTTGCGAAACGGCCGAACAGCGCGCCGTCAATTCCGCAATGGCTGCGGAGTGCGGCGAAGTTCTGCACGATCTGCGCCGCCTTCTCGCCGAGAGCCTTGACTGAATCTGGGACATAGCGCACCGGGGCGGAGGCCGCCTCGCTGGCCACAACGGCCTCCGGCAGCGCGGCCCCTGTCAGCAGGTCGGGTATCTCCTCTTTGCCCTTGCCCCGGCGGCCGGGCTTGCCCTTGTTGCTCTTGTCCTGCGCCTTGTCTGCCTTCTTGGTTTTCTGCTTCTCGCCCCTGGCGAGCGCGACAAGGGCTTGCGGATTAGGAGGGAGGCCACCACCCGCCTTCCACGCCTCGAGCCAGAGCCCGGCAAGCCCAACGGCAATGGCCTCGACCTCCTGCTCACCCAGGACAACCGGCTGGGACGTGACGCCAATTTGGGAAGCATCTGCCTCCTCGAGCTGATCCGTCTTCTCCTTGCCCTTTTCGTCCTCTTCCTTCGGCTTGACGAAGAGATTGAGTGCAGCCGCGGTGAGTAGCTGCGCCTCCTCCTTCGGATTGACCGCCGCGTTCTCTCCCAATCCGTCATGGAGCAATGTCTCGAGCCTCGGGAGCAGCCGCTTCGGCAGGATCAGGCGCGAGCGCAGCGAAATGCCGACCCCGAGTTCATCGGCGAGTGCCAACAGGCTATCGTCGACCTCCTTCCCATCCTCCCCTGTACGAATATAGTACTGACCGTCTACCCAGGCGGCCTTGGCGCACTGCGAGGAGATGCGCTGGCGCTCGGCGTCGCCGTAGGGCAGCCGCTTGGCGAGACCGACCAGGTCGCGGTTCGGCAGGCCGGTGATCGGGTACAGAACATGCACTTGAAGGAAGGCTTGCTGAGGAAAGGCTCGCAGGATCCTGGAGGTGCTGACTGTGGCTGGCGGGGCAGCGTCAAGCGGCAAGGATGCCTCCTCTCTCAAGATGTAAAGCGTGCGGTTCGCCGCGTGATGTGCAACACGCGATCAGTCTCGGCAGAAAATCAGGCGGCGCGGCGTGCAGCCTCGGCAGCTCGCTCGCGGACGAAGTCGAGCGCGGTCACGCGGCGTGCCCAGGCGAGTACCTCGACCCAGGCGGGGTCGCCGAATCGAGCCTTCACCGCGGCTACCATCAGGATGGCGGGCTGCCTCCAGTCCATCTCGCGCTGGCCCGAGGAGGCAATGGTGCGGATCGCCTCCTCAATCAGCGGCGCTACAGCGGCACCAGACGCTTGGCAGATCCGCTCGACACGGCTCTCGTGAAACCGGACGGCGGCCATAGCTCGGCCGAAGGACGCATTCTTTTGAGCGACCGTGTCGAGTTCAGTCTCTTGGCGCTTCGGGTGCGGCACGAGCGCCATACCTTTGATAAGCACCCATAACGCGCGCTCGAGCTCCCCATCGTCCGTGAATTCTCTCGGCAGCGAGGCAATCAAGCCCCAATAAGCCATCGGTGGTGCACTCGGGGACGCGCTCCGCAGCACCTTCGGCAGCTCCGGCGGCGACATAGCACCGGCTAACCTGCCGACGAGCTGCATAATCTCGCGGGCCTTCTCTGGCGGGGCCATCTGCTGCGTCCTCCTGGCTTCTTCTGGGTCGAGCTGGAGCGCTGTACGCATGCCGAGCTCGAAAACTCGACGCGCATTGGCCGCGACGACACCTGCCCCCGGGCGCGAGCGCAGCAACTCCGTCTGTGCATCCTGGAAGGCGCGCCGTGCGGCGTCCTCGACCGTGGCGAAAGCGGGCGCCGCGGCGCCGGGCAGATCTTCAACACCCCAGCGGACCGCGTCCCGCCGCGCCGTGACACCCACCAGCACCGCACTTGGCAACTCGGCGGCGAGCCACTGCCGCATGGCCTCCACGGCGCGATCGGCACGGGCGTAGATCGCCTCCGCGCCCTTGCGCTTCGGGAACCGGGACTCGCTGGAGGAAAGGTGCATGCGGATGATCGCTGGGCGCAGAGCAGATTTCTCCACCTCCGCCGCGAGGGCGAGCGCGTCCGCCGCCGTCTCCGCAAGCGAACGGTCCGAATGTGGCAAGGAGTTGAGCACATCGCGGTCACGCGCCGCGAGCGGGACGATTTCGTCCAATAGACCGGTAGTCTTCCCCGTCTCGACCGAGGTTGCCATGATCCGGAGCGCCACCGCGCCCTCCGGGATCCGCCGCGTCAACGGCGCCGCATGCAAGACCAGGTCGTCGTCATTTAACCCAAGCACCGCGCCAATGGTAAAGCGGAGCCGTGAGCTCCTGGTATAGAGTCTGTTCGGCAGCCAGTCTTCACCCTTAGTGGGCAGCCAGGGCAGGCCTGGCATCTCACCGGCATCAGCGTGTACCCGGTCCGCTTTCGTTGTGACGGAGAGAAAGGAGTAGCCCTCGCCCGATTGGATGAGGCGAACCGGGCGCCCAATATCGAGGAACGGCCACGCCAGATCCTGGCGACGCAGTGCGGGCGCCGTCGCCTTCTCATCCCACGGGGACCGCCAAGCCGCGAAATGCGCGGCAATGTCCGCGTCCTCAGCCCACCCCTCAAGAAAGGCGTCCCCGCCCGCCTCAGCATCCTCCAAGGCCGTGTCGAGCGCGTCAGCCAGGGCGCGGATCTCCTCGCCAATGGCTCCGGAGCGGAAAACGGGTAGGACGACCGCTTGCCCGTGTAGGACGCCCGAGCGGTTGTCCTTCACATAGGCTCGCTGCAATCCGGAGAGCATGGCGTAGACCGCCTGCTCTCCAGTCGCCGTCTCGCCCTCCCCTCGCCCTTTGAGCTCGTGCTGAACGCCGGGGAAGAGGTTATCGACCGAGAGCGGCGACAAAAGACGCATCCCGCTGAGCCCATCTCCGACGATGAGCGGCGGTTGGCAGAACGCCGGTTCGTTGAGTGGAGCCTCCAGCCGTAGGCTGTCGGCGACCGGAGAGAATGCCTCGGCGATGGCGGACGGGTCGCCCTTCCTGCAAGCCGGGTCCCCATATCGCCGTGCGAGGTGCAGCATGACAGCGAGCTCAGTTGTGACCCGCGCCTGCTGATGCGCCGCGAGACCCTGGAGCGAGACAAGGATGCCACGCTGTGCGGCCCCGAGCATCTCGGGGAGAGTTAGCCGCGTCGCTGCGCGCCGTCTGTCTTCGGCGGTCAGTAGCACACGGAATATGGGTGTTTTATACATTCTGATTGTGATTTGCTGAGAGACGATGAGAGCGCAAACCTTCCCGCGATTCAGCCCAGCATCCAATTGGAATCGCAACACGTGTCTGTGAACAAAAGCGGATCACCTGTGACCGCTGATCTAGAAATCCCTGCGATGGGCGAGCCATGGGCGAAGCTCTGGAATCCCCAGAGCGGAGTTCCGCGGCGCGAGGGCTGGCTATCTTACGCCGCGCATGCCGCGGATGTGGGGGCATGTCTGGCAACGCTGATTGAGGGACCTGGGAGTGGAGGCCAGCCCCCGGTGATACTGCGCCGCCTCGAGCTCGCGGCCGGGCGCCCGCTGGAGCGCCGCGATCTCGATCGCCTCTTGGTTCTCGGCTCGTTGCACGACGTCCTGAAGGCACTGCCTGGGTTTCAGGGACGCCCATACGGAATCTCCCGCATGCCGCGGGACCACATCTCTCCTGCCATGGATCTGGTTGCGCATCTTGACCGCCTCGATTCGGATCTCGGTCCGACCCGCGAGGCTCGTCTTGCACTCGACACGCTCGGCTTTAGGGAGGTCCTCGACTGGCTCGGCGACCTCCGGTCGGCGGTAACCGCACTCCGCGCCGTGTTCGCACACCATGGTGGCCTGCGCGCCGACGATCTCAACGTCATTGTACGGGACGGTGGCCTCGCCCCGGAGTTCTCGATCTCTGTCCCGCGCCCAGCAACGGACGGTGGCCCGCCTGCACAGGAAGAAATCGCTGCCTTGGTAGCGTCACTGCGCCGGCGCCATCCTATCGCTTGGGAGCCGGGGGCGCCGCTGCCCCGGCGGGATCGCCCGGCTTTCTGGCATCTGTTCGCGGGCCTACTGATGCTGGCTGATAAGACTGCCTCCGACGCCGCCCTCTTCCCGCTCGACGGCGCACCAGACCCAGATATGCGCTTCGCCGCCTCACGTGATTTCGCGGCAAACCACTTTGGGCGCCTTGGCTGGTGGCGCCCCGTCGGTGCCGGGGCGGAGTTCCGGCAGATCGCGGAGGCCATCCTAGACGGTAGAGCGCCGCGGGCCGCGCAGGAGGCCGTCACCGGGCTTGCCCTCGACAGCCGACTTGCGCTTGTTGAGGATCAGACGGGCGCAGGCAAAACTGAGGCCGCGCTTCTCTGGTTCGCCATCCTTGCTTCGGCAGGGCTGGTCGATGGCCTCTTCTTCTGTGCACCGACACGCGGCTCGGCGACGGCCCTGGCGGCGCGCGTGGAGATCGCCCTTCGGCGGTTGCACCCCAGCCTCGCCGGGGTGGCACGGGCCGTGTCTGGGCTCGGTGTGACGGCTCGCCCGTCCGAGGCCCCGGACGACCCGGACGGGCCATCAACATGGGCCATCTCGCAGACGCGCATGATGGCAGCGGCCGGCGTGGCGGTCGGCACAGTCGACCAGGCGCTCCTGTCAGCTATGCGGGCACGTGACGCGCATCTGCGTGCCGCGGCGCTCAGCCGTTCGCTCCTGGTCATCGATGAGGCGCACGCCTTCGACCCGTATATGAACCGGATTTTGGCCGCCCTAGTCCGACGGCAGCTGGATCTCGGCGGGTATGCCCTGCTGTTGTCGGCGACCCTCGGCGAGGCAGCAAAGGCACAGCTCTTTGGAGGGCCGGGCAGCCGTCCCCGTCCGCTCGAGGCGGCGCGGCTGGATCCCTATCCCGCTCTGACTGCATCGCACGATGGGGCGGCTAAGGACCGCGCCCAGCCTGTTCCAATCAAGGTCTCTGCCGAGCGCAGGCGCGGTGTGCGCCTCGTGCGGCTTGAACCAGCCTCTCTGGTTAAAGAGGTCCGCCGCGCGACGGATGCTGGCGCCAGGGTGCTTGTTATCAGAGCGACGGTAGCCGACGCCTTGGCGACGGCGGCCGCGTTGCGGCGCGCAGGCCTGCCCCTCTGGCGAGTTACGGGGCCGAACGGCCTCGAGAGGGACGCCGTCCACCATGGACGCTTCGTCGCTGCAGACCGCGTGCTGCTCGACGGCGAGCTGGAGCGAGCCCTGCCCGCCCGGGCTGAGCTGCAGCGGCCCCAGCACGGCATGGTCGTTGTCGCCACCCAGACCGCGGAGCAGTCCCTGGACATCGATGCGGATTTCTTAATCACTGATCCTTGCCCGATAGATGTGCTGCTTCAGCGCCTCGGCCGACTGCACCGCCGCGCGGATTGGTCCCGACCGGAGGGCTATGCCAAGCCAACCTGTGCTGTCCTCGATCCGGGCGACATGGGCCGCTTCATCATCCAGGACAAAAACGGGATGCGGGCCCGAGGTGGGCCGGGCTTCGGCTTCGCTCATGTCTACCAGAACCTCCCCGCGGTCGCGGCAGCGCTCGAGCTTGTCCTGGACCGCACGCTCGACATCCCTAACCAGAACCGCGAGCTCGTCGAGCGTGGCACTCACCCTGAGGAGCTTGCTGCGCTGGCGGCTCGCCTAGGCCCTGCTTGGGTGGCGCTCTGGCGTAACGTCTCCGCAGACGGGGCAAGGTCTTCCCGCCGCGCCGGCGCAGTCCTGTCGGATTGGGCGCGCCCCTTCGATGACCGCGATCGTGGCCCGATCCTCGACGAGGACTCTGTAATGACCCGCCTAGGCGGCCAGCGCCTGACCGTCGAAGCGGATTTCGTCACCGCCTACGGGCACACGGTTTCGACCCTGGACATACCAGCTTGGCTCCTTCGCGGCGTTGGCAGTTTACCAGCGAGAGCAAGCTTGCTGCACCGCGACGCCACCCACGTCCTGCTTGACGTTGGTGGGCGGCGGCTACGCTACGACGCTTGGGGCCTACGCGCGGAAGACTGACTGTCCGAGCACCCTATCCCTATAACTCAGACACGCTCCCTCGCAGCTCATACCGGCCCCCGTGAAAACCGGTGAATTTGCTGTCTAGCCAGCTGGGATCCGCCTGAGAGCGGCATTTTCCGGCGTTTAACGAGCTACTTGCCGGCGGCAAGGGAACTGCTAGCATTGCTAGCACACGAGGCGAGTACCGATGCCTGGCAACCTGAGCGTACGCAATGTCGATGATGAGTTGATTGCCCGGCTGAAGCGCCGAGCTGCCCGGCATGGGCAGTCCGCCGAGGCCGAGGTCCGCGACATCCTGCGTCAGGCCCTCGAGAGCGAGGCAAACACCGACTTTGAGCGCCTCGCAGCGGAGCTGCGCCACCTGACAGCCGACCGCCAGCACACGCCGGCCGAGGTCCTACAGCGCGAGGGACGTGACGAGCGGTGAGAGCGCTCGTCATCGACGCGAGCGTGGCGATCAAGTGGGTGGTCGAGGAACCAGGTACGGCTGAGGCGCTAGCCCTGCGGCGCTTCCGCCTCTCGGCACCTGACCTCCTGGTGGCGGAATGTGCGAACATTCTTTGGAAGAAGGTCCGTCGTGGAGAGTTAGGCGAAGCCGAAGCCCTGCTCGCGGCTCGCCTGCTGGAGCGTGCCGACGTGGACCTGGTACCGATGCGGCAGATGCTTGGACCTGCGACAGCGATCGCCACAGCTCTGGATCACCCGGCTTATGACTGCATGTACCTATCGCTCGCACAGTCGATGAAGCGCAGCTTCGTGACGGCCGACGAGCGCCTCCGCGCCAAGGTACAGAGCCATGGCCTCCCGGCCCAAGTCCTGGGTCTGTCCAACGCGCTCGAGCAACTCAGTGCGGATGAAGGTCAGTAGCGACTGAGCGAGCGGGTAAAGGCCGGAGAAGAAGCATACCCCATGGACAAAAAGAGCCTCACTGAGCGGGACATCTGCTCGAAGTTCATCACTCCAGCTCTCAAAGGGGCCGGCTGGGATGAGCTGCAGCAGATCCGCGAAGAAGTGAGCTTCACCAAAGGACGTATCATCGTCCGGGGCAAGCTCGTCACCCGCGGCAAGGCCAAGCGCGCCGACTACGTCCTCTACTACAAGCCCAACCTGCCGATCGCCCTCATCGAGGCGAAGGACAACAACCACTATGTCGGGGACGGGATGCAGCAGGGCCTCGACTACGCGGAGACCCTCGGCATTCCGTTTGTCTTCTCGTCCAACGGCGACGGCTTCGTGTTCCACGACCGCACCGGCACCGCCGCAGTCAAGGAGCAAACCCTCGGTCTCGACGGCTTTCCCTCACCCGACAAGCTTTGGCAGCGCTACGCAGCATGGAAGGGGCTAACCCCTGAGGCCGAGCGGGTTGTCCTACAGGACTACTTCGAGGACGGCAGCGGTAAGGCGCCTCGCTACTACCAGGTCAACGCGGTCAACGCCGCGGTCGAGGCAATCGCCAAAGGGCAGGACCGCGTCCTTCTCGTCATGGCGACCGGTACCGGCAAGACCTACACCGCCTTCCAAATCATCTGGCGCCTATGGAAGGCAGGTATCAAGAAGCGGATCTTGTTCCTTGCCGATCGGAACGTTCTCGTGGACCAGACCATGGTCAACGACTTCCGGCCATTCGGTCCCGCCATGGCAAAGCTGAGCACCGATGCTAAGACCATCGAGCGAGATGACGGCTCCACGGTTGAGCTCGTGACCACGATCGACCGCAAGCGTCGGATCGACACCTCCTACGAAATCTACCTCGGGCTCTACCAGGCCATCACAGGACCCGATGAGCGTCAGAAGCTGTTCCGTGAATTTTCACCCGGGTTCTTCGACCTGATCATCATTGATGAGTGCCATCGTGGCAGCGCCGCTGCAGACTCCGCCTGGCGGGAGATCCTCGAGCACTTCTCAGGCGCCACACAAATCGGCCTCACTGCCACGCCGAAGGAAACGAAGTACGTCTCGAACATCGACTACTTCAGGGAACCGGTCTTCTCCTACTCCCTCAAGCAAGGCATCCGAGACGGCTTCCTCGCACCCTACAAGGTGATCAAGGTCCACATCGATCGCGACGTGCAGGGCTACCGCCCGGCCAAGGGCATGCTCGACCGTGAAGGCAACGAGGTTGAGGACCGCATTTACAATACTAAAGACTTCGACCGCACGCTCGTCATCGACGACCGAACGAAGCTGGTTGCAAAGAAGCTTTCCGACTTCCTCCGGGAAAGCAGTGACCGCTTCCAAAAATCCATCGTCTTCTGCGTGGACGAGGAGCATGCGGCCCGGATGCGCCAAGCGCTCGTCAACGAGAACAAAGATCTGTACGACGGAAACTCGCGCTACATCATGCGCATCACCGGCAGCGACAATGAGGGGCAAGGACAACTCGGCAACTTCATCGACCCCGAGTCCCGCTACCCTGTTATTGTTACCACCTCGCGGCTCCTCTCGACCGGGGTGGACGCTCAGACTTGCCGCCTGATCGTGCTCGATCGATCGGTGGGCTCGATGACCGAGTTCAAGCAGATCGTCGGCCGCGGCACCCGCGTTCACGAGGATACCCGGAAATTCTACTTCACTCTCATGGACTTCCGCGGCGCGACGAACCACTTCGCCGACCCCGAGTTCGACGGTGAGCCCGTCCAGATTTATGAGCCAGGCGAGAATGATCCGATCACCCCGCCGGATGACGCTCTGCCCACCGATGAAGAAGGCCGGGATCTGCCTACCGAGCCAGGCGAGGACGAGACGGTCGTGGACGGCGATCCGCCGGACATCTCCATTCCGGTTGGCGGCACGAAACGCCAGAAGGTCTACGTGGACGGCGTCGGTGCGACCATTATCGCCGAGCGTATTGAGTACCTTGACGAGGACGGCAAGCTCGTCACCGAGAGCTTGCGGGACTTCACCAAGAAGGCGCTCCGCAAGCGCTTCGCTAGCCTCGACGCTTTCCTCAGGCGCTGGAAGGGTGAGGCGCGAAAGCAAGCCGTCCTCGAAGAGTTGGAATCGGAAGGCCTCCCGCTTGGCCCGATTGCGGATGAGGTTGGCAAGGATCTCGACCCCTTCGACCTCATCTGCCATGTCGCCTTCGACCAGCCTCCCCTTACCCGGCGAGAGCGGGCTGCGAGCGTCCGCAAGCGGGATGTTTTCACCAAGTATGGCCCCCAAGCCCGTGCCGTCCTGGAGGCGCTACTGGCCAAGTACAGCGATGAGGGGGTCTTGGACTTGGGCGATCCTCGTGTCCTTCAGATCGCCCCCTTCGACCGGATGGGCACGGCCGTCCAGCTTGTCCGGCATTTCGGCACTCGCGCCGACTTCGAGCGCGCCGTGACCCAGATTCAAACCGCCCTTTACGAGGAAGTCGCCTAGTCCATGTCAGTCAGGAACACGGTCAAATCCATCCAGGACATCATGCGCCAGGACAGCGGTGTGGATGGTGATGCGCAGCGCATCTCGCAGCTTTGCTGGATGTTCTTCCTCAAGATCATCGACGACCAGGACCAGGAGCTGGAGATGATGAACTCCAGCTATCGCTCACCGATCCCAGAGCACTTCCAATGGCGTAGCTGGGCAGCGGACCCTGAGGGCATCACCGGCGATGCTCTGCTGACTTTCGTCAACAGCGAGCTGTTCCCTGCCTTGAAGAACCTGCCTGTCACCGGTCAGCCGGGTGACCGGCGCCGGGTGGTGCGGGGTGTCTTCGAGGATGCCTACAACTACATGAAATCCGGCCAGCTGATGCGGCAGGTGGTCAACAAGATCAGTGGGGTCGACTTCAACGACCTGGCGGAGCGGCAGCATTTCGGCGAGATCTACGAGCAGATCCTGAACGATCTGCAGAGCGCGGGCAACGCCGGCGAGTACTACACCCCGCGTGCCGTTACCGCCTTCATGGTGGACCGCCTCGACCCGAGGCCTGGGCAAACACTGTTCGACCCAGCCTGCGGCACCGGCGGCTTCCTGACCTGCTCTATTCGGCACATGCGCGACCGCTACGTGAAGAAGCCGGAGGACGAGCGGAAGATGCAAGCTGCTCTCCAAGCCGTCGAGAAAAAGCAGCTGCCTCACATGCTTTGTGTGACGAACATGCTTCTTCACGGCGTGGAAGACCCAGGCTTCGTACGTCACGACAATACCCTCGCTCGCCCCTACATCGGCTGGACCCAGGCTGAGCGGGTGGACATCGTCCTGACGAACCCGCCCTTCGGCGGTCGGGAAGAGGACGGGATCGAGAGCAACTTCCCGCCTCATTTCAGGACGCGGGAAACAGCGGATCTCTTCCTAGCCCTTATCATCCGCTTGCTGAAGTCCGGTGGACGCGCCGCAGTGGTGTTACCGGACGGGACACTCTTTGGCGAAGGGGTGAAGACCCGGTTGAAGGAGCACCTGATGGAGGATTGCAACCTGCACACCATCGTGCGCCTGCCCAACAGCGTCTTTCGACCCTACGCCTCGATTGGCACGAACCTGCTCTTTTTCGAAAAGGGCTCGCCGACAAAGGAGACCTGGTTTTGGGAGCACCGAGTGCCGGAGGGACAGAAGGCCTACTCTATGACCAAACCCATCCGGCTGGAGCACCTGCAGGACTGTATCACTTGGTGGGGTGGACCGAAGCGTGAGGGGCGGCAGGAGAACGAGCGGGCTTGGAAGATCACCGTCGAGGAGGTGAAGGAGCGTGGCTGGAACCTCGACATCAAGAACCCGCACGCCACCGATGAGGACCACGGCGATCCGGAGACGCTGTTAGCCGATCTGCAGGCCGCGGAGGCCGAGACGGTGCGGCTGCGCGACCAACTAAAGACGATCCTAGAGGAGGCGTTGGCTCGATGAACGCTGACATCCTCCTGGCCTACTACGAGCGGATCGCGGAAGCGCCGGATGTCATAGTGCGACTGCGGCGTTTCGTGCTCGACCTTGCTATGCGGGGAAAGCTGGTGCTGCAGGATTCAAGAGACGAGCCGGCATCCGAGTTGTTGAAGCGGATTCGGACGGAGAAGGCGCGCAGTGCGGGCAAGTCAGCCCGTGGTAGACGCCCCGAAGGCCGCCCGTGCAGGGATGATTTCGAGTTTGTTCTCCCGCCTGGATGGGCCGTCTCGACCCTAGGCGAAGTTGCACTGAAAATCACAGACGGCACTCATCAGACTCCCGTCTACGTCGCTTCAGGTATTCCGTTTGTATCAGTCAAAGACTTTAGTGGTGGAAAGCTGGAGCTGTCCAATACGCGGTTCATCACGGAGGAGGAGCACCGCAGATTGTATCAGCGGTGCGATCCTCGGCGAGGCGACGTGCTCATCGGTCGCATTGGAACGCTTGGCCGTGCTGTCCTCGTCGACACCGATCAAGAGTTCAGCTTGTTCGTCAGCGTCGGCTTGATCAGGTTCAGCCACGCAAACATTGCACCTGAGTTCTTCCGCTGCCTACTCAACTCTCCCCTAGTCGAGGCAGAGTTCGACCGAATCAAAATCGGCGGTGGAACACATACCAATAAGCTAAACCTTGGTGACCTTCAGACTGTCGCCCTACCGATCCCGCCGCTTGCCGAGCAGCACCGCATCGTCGCCAAAGTGGCTGAGTTGATGGCGCTGTGCGACGAGCTGGAGGCAGCACGGACGGCACGAGAGGCAACACGCGACCGGCTGACGACGGCGAGCCTCGCCCGCCTTAACATCCCTAATCCGGAGACCTTCCCGTCCGACGCCCGCTTCGCCCTCGATGCCTTGCCCGCCCTCACCAGGCGCCCTGACCAGATTAAGCAACTCCGCCAGACTGTATTGGACCTCGCCGTCCGTGGGAGGCTTTCGGCAACTGGTGTATGGTGGGAGCTTCCAAAGAAGCTCCGTGAGGTGGCGTCACTTCAGAATGGTTATGCGTTCAAGAGTGAGTGGTTCGCTGAAACAGGGGCCCGCTTACTCCGTAATGCCAATGTCGGACACGGCGTCTTAGATTGGGCTGAGGAAGTCCGCCTTCCAGACGAGCGGGCTTTGGAGTTCGAGCGGTTTAGGCTCCATGAGGGCGACGTAGTGCTCTCGCTTGATCGTCCTTTCATTGCTTCCGGAACTAAGGTCGCTCGGGTTCGAGATGTAGATCTTCCTGCTCTTCTCCTGCAACGAGTAGGCCGATTTGTGCTTTCTCCGGAGATTGAGGCTGATTACGTTTTTTTGTGGTTGAGATCCCCTCATTTCAACGCGCAAGTTGATCCCGGCCGTAGCAACGGCGTGCCGCATATTTCTTCGAAGCAAGTTGAGGCAGCGGAGATCTATGTGCCACCTATTACCGAACAGCATCGCCTTGTCAGCAAGGTTGACGAATTAATGGCCCTCTGTGATACGCTGGAGGCCAGCCTGACTGCAGCTACGGCCGCGCGCACCCGTCTTTTAGAGGCCACTCTCCGCGAGGCTCTTCAGCCGGCTGAGATGCCAGTCTTGGAAGCTGCCGAGTAGCCGCCCACATGACCATTCACCACGCCATTTGGGCAGTCGGCCAGAAGCCGGAGCCTCTCAACCGTGCTGTCCTACCCAGCGAGAAGGTGCTGGAGGACATGATCGTCGCTGCACCACAGATCCTGTCGGACTCTTGGATGCTGATCGGCCGGCAGGAGAGAACGGCGCATGGCGGCATCATCGACCTGCTTGCCATCGCTCCCGACGGGGCTCTCATCTTGGTCGAGCTGAAGCGCGGCCGGACGCCACGTGACGTTGTTGCTCAAGCGCTCGATTACGCAAGTTGGGTAGAGAAGCTAGAACCCGAGGATGTTGTTGGCATCTACGACCGCTTCGCGCCAGGGCGGAACCTTGCAGATGACTTCCGGGTGCGCTTCAGTGCCGACCTCGACGAGGAAACACTGAACCAGACCCATGAGGTGGTCATCGTCGCTGGTGAGCTAGACGACGATTCAGAGCGGATCGTCGGCTACCTTGCTGAGCGCGGCATCGCTATCAACGTCCTCTGCTTCCAAGTCTTCGCGCAGGGAGGCCAGCAGCTTCTGAGCCGTGCCTGGCTCAAGGACCGCGTCATTGAGGCTCCGCCAGAGCCCGCTGCTGTAGGTGGCGGGGCGAAGGAGCCTTGGAACGGGGAGTTCTACGCCTCTTTTGGCGTCGAGCCGACTCGCTCATGGGATGACGCGGTCCGCTACGGCTTTATTAGCGCCGGCGGAGCAAGCTGGTACAGCAAGACCCTTGGTCTCTTAAAACCCAACGATCGTGTCTGGGTGAAGGCGCCCAATCATGGATTTGTTGGCGTTGGTCGGGTGACCGGTCCGGCCGAACCGGTGAAAAGCTTCAAGGTCAGGAACGGGGTAGGAGAGGAAGTGCCGGCCTTAGAGGAGCTGAAGGGCGCAAACTATCAGCACGACGTCGACGATCTCGATAAGTGTGAGTGGTTTGTGCCTGTGAAGTGGATGGACACGGTCCCACTGAGCGAGGCAGTCAAAGAGATCGGCCTCTTCGGCAACCAGAACACCATCTGCCGGCCGACGACGCCGAAATGGCGGACTACCGTCGAGAAATTAAAGACGCGTTTTCCAGGGTTCGACGGATAGCGGTTGCTATTCGTAGTAGCCCATCAACAACTTTCTCTCCGGCACGGGCGGCGCCGACGGGGAGAGTGTGAGGCCCCGCTTCTTGTCGAAAAGCACCTTTCCCTCCGTAAAGTCGATAATTCGTGCCCTATAAACCGTGTCGCCGCAGCTCCGGACCTAACCGCCCAATAGCTGCTAGCCAAGCCAGGCGCAGGTCGCCGCGCAGCGACCAGGCAGGATAGCTGAACGTAGCTGGCCGGTTCCGTTCGATGAGTAGATGCGAAACCCAGGCGCTGCCGTAGCCGATCACTGGGGCTAGCAACACTAACCACCAAGGTCCCAGCAACACTCCCACCAGCAGCACGATCGCTGCCGTCCAAGTGCCCGCCACGTGGGCGGCACGAGTAGCTGGCCTCGCATGTTCCCGAAGGTAGAAGGGCCAGAACTCATCGAAGCTGCGGAAGCGGTCAGCCATGAGGTGAGAGTGAGCCAGTAACCCAGGACATCCAAGAGGTTCGATGAGCTTGAGGCGGTTCGCTTTCGCCAAGCATGCGTGTTGGCAAGCGTATAAAAGCGATACCCGTCCGTGGCCTGGATTAAGTGCTGCCGCTGCAGACCGGGGCGTTGCCAAATGAGGGAAGCCATCCGGCGAACTCGGCCGAGGCCGCCAGTGATCAACGGCCGACGCTGTTACGAAGCCAAGAGGACAGCAAAACCTGCCGTCCTCAATCCTTCTTCGGCGGTTCAGAGGGCGCAACAGGTGGCAGCCCAGGAAGATCAGGGCGAGGCAATGACGGCGGTGGATCGCCTGGCAGACTGATGGGTGGATCCAGGGGGCGCTCAGGCGCTGGAGCGATCGGCGTCTCTGGTGTCGGTGGCATGCGGTCCTCCCCGGGCTGTGCGACTTGAACGCGATGCGAAGCGTTCTAGCTGCTCCGAGTTGAGGCGCTCCGGCTGGTTCGACCACCACCCTAAAGCGGGCTTTTACCCCGACTTAAACTGAAGAGGCGCAAGGCGCGACTCCGTTCTTATCTTGTTTCCCATGAACGGGGCATCCTTGGCGCCATGTCGGACCCCGCCGAGGCTTCTTCGCCTGTTTCTTCCCCTGCGTGGTCGGCGCCCGAAACTCTGCGAGCAATGAAAGAGGCCAAGGACCGGGCTATCGCCTTCCGCCTCAATGCGGCGAGAGTCGCAAAAGCGGCCTACCTAGCAGCTCGAGCTCATTACCCCGCGCTGCCAACCTCTATGTTGGTGAGGCGGCGGCCATCATCTGAGCGGCTGGAGCGACACCTCCAGGAAGCTAATGGGGCACAAGATCTTCGACTTCAAGCGCCAGCGGCTGATGCTGGACGCTCCGTTGGCCGACTGGCTGGGGTGGTCGTTGGCGATCGACTGCAGCGGCCAGCGCTGCCCCCGGCGCAGGATCTATGAGGTAGCCGATCTCGCCCAAGCTCATCCTGCACGCCCGCTATTGAAGTGCCTCAATCGAATGCGATGCAGCATCTACGGCGGAGGTGTCCACGATACTGTTATGCTTCGGCTGCGGACGGAGCGGAAGGTGGAGACGTCGACGCTAGGGTATACAGCTGCATTGCCTCGCTGGTCGTGGGCAAGACTGTTGGTGCAAGCTTCGGCAGCGGGAGAATGCCTCCCGCATCGGATTAACCGGTGACCTTGATGTGCAGCATCTCATGATTCCCTATCGTTTTCGCACCTTAGATGGGTACGAGCTTCTTGTAAACAAGTAGATAGAGCCGTGCTAACCAACTATAGATACTCATATGGGCTAGTTACTGAGCCCGATATGCGTCCCCTGCTCAGCATTACGCTTCTACACCCCGAGCGTTCGTTGTCATCACGATCACAAACCCTTGGTTTGGTAAAAGTACACCCCTTATGTCTCGCTCCATTTCACCTTTTGTTGCGTCTTCGTGCTTTAATTTAAATTCGCCCTCTAGGCCAATCTCTTCAAAATTTACCCGCATGCCTGAGGCGTTTATATTAATGATTACATTCATTCCCCAAATTACACGACCTGAGTCAAATACAAAAATTGGATCGGCGTCTATTGACTGAATACATTCAGTTGTTCTCGACAAAGAGTAAGAATTTTTTCCCTTCATAGTTAGAAATCGGCGCTCTCGATTGCGGTCTTTTATCAATGTCAAATCTTCTTCCGTCTTTTTTATGCCATCTAAAAACAATTTCGATAATTTTACTCCATATGTATCCATAGTTTCTTCGGTCGTCGACGTAAACGTAAACTCGTAACGACATTCGTCACCGGAATTAAACGGAATAATTTCACAATCCATTCTGTCTGAAATACGAACCATCCTTTTATCTTTGTCTCCCCAAGATACGTTGATACGTCTCACAGCGTTTTTAACATAATAGTTCAGGCGCTGCTCCGGTTTGTGTATGGCTTTTGTCATAGAGATGTTGAGTTCGTCTAAAAACTGCTTTGAGTTTGGCGCATCTTCTTGAAATCCTATCAAGAATATACGCCTAGTTATCCTTCGCCAAAGATCCTCAAGATCATTGCGTCGATCGAGCCAGCGGTCTTCTCCGAGGACATCTGCTATTGCGTCCCGGAACATACCCATTCCGCCTAAAAACCGCGTAAACAAGGCGGTTGAGGCTCCGACAAGCGTGAGTTGAGAGATTTTTGACAACCAAGTGGGAACAGGATACTCAGAAAGAACAACGCCGCCACAGAAAACCAGTAGTATCGTTACTGCAATCCACCCCCAAGCCTTAAGCGGCTCATTTAAAGCTTGCATCAAATCTAAAATGTACTGCTTTGGATTCAAGGCCATGCCTGATTTCCTCTTCACCAAATGGCTAACATGCTCAGCGTTAAACTAGGATGCGGCTGAAATTGTGCAGCACTGAAAACCTGCATATCGCAGCTCAACCTTAACCTCTCTACCAGTACTTTGCCCACACACGTAGTATTGGATGGTCCAGCGCTGCCGCCTTTCCCTTTACCCCACCTTACGAATTTCAGTGGATGATAACGAGGCGTCAGCTAACTGCGTAGACACTTCGATGCATCTTTATGATGACTAGTAGTTATGTTTCGCCGAGACACCACAACTACACCTAGGTGTGGGGTTAAGCGCGCGCTAGCGCTGAACGCGACACCACCGGCCGGGAGGGGTGCAGCACCAGTCCTCCTTCGTCCGCCGTCACCCTCGCCTCGGGATAGGCCGCCAGAGCCGCGTCTAGCGCCTTCAGGAAGACCGGCTTGAAGTGCCGTAGCTCCTTGAACCCGGCGCCGAACTGCGCCTGTACCGCCGGCCAGCGGATAGGCGCCGAACGTTCGAGCTGGTGCAGCCGGTAGGCCAGCCAGACATACAGGTCCAAGGACATGCTGCGGTCGCAGAGCTCGCGCAGGGCGGCTTCGCGCAGCGGCACGGGATGTTCCTTCAGCGCTTTCCAGAACACTTCATCGAGGACGACGCGGTCCTCCCACAGACTCGGCTGGTCATCGAGGCCAGCCTTGAAGCGGAGGCCGGAAGCGACGATGCCGCCGCGGCTCCAGCCCTCTACCGAGTCATTCTCCCAAAAGAATTTCAGCGTGCAGGCGCTGATCCTCGCCGATTGCTCGCGTAGGGCCCTGACGGTCTCGCCGCCGATCGCCATGCCCATGCGCTCGAGCCAGTCGCGCATGCTCCTCCCGAGCTCTACTTCGCGCGATCCGGTGCGCACCGCCTGGGTCTGGAGGTAAAGCAGGATCATGCGGGCCCGGGCGCCGTAGGGGACGCCGAAGAGCCGGGGCGTTCCCTGCCCCATCTTCAGCCGGCCTGGCTCGACTAGCAGCGTAACGCGGTGACCGCGCTTCTCCCAGACTGCGTCGTCAGCCTGCTTTTTGTGGGGTAGCGCGGTCAGCGCGAAGCCTGCGTAGGAGATGCCGATGCGCTGGGCGTCGTCTGCGAGGATCTCAGCAGCAATCTCGATCAGCGGGCGCCTTTCCTCGGGCACCATGAGTCGCGCCTGTTCTCGGCCATGAAGCAGCACCAGGCGGTGAAGGTCTTCGGTCCCTGTCATCAACGCATCCCCAACATTCGGGAACCTACGCTGCCTGTATCGGGCTGGTCCACTGTGGGGTTAAGCGCGGCCTTAGTAGCAAGGTAGTTGATTCCTACTAGTTGAGTCTGCCGCTTCTCCCCACGGGATAACCTCGATTCGTGCCGCTTCACCCCACACATTCCGCGCTTAACCCCACGGGATAACCCGGCTTCACTGTGGATCCGGTCACCGCGCTTAACCCCACACCCGGCGCGAATCGTACCGGTGCTCACGGCAGCGGTGAGGTTGGCAAGTTGCCTTCAGACCCAACTTCAAACCGGCTGCCTGATACAGTTTAGTAGCGTGCTTGTATCCTAGGACGCCATCTCTATGGCGTCCCGGCCTCCAATGCCGCTAGGTTCCAAGCGCCCTGGGAGACTATCCATGCGTGTTGTGATGGTGGCGAAGCAGAAGGGCGGGGTTGGCGCGACGACCCTCGCTCGGGAGCTGGGGGTGGCAGCCGCCTCAGCTGGACAGCGGGTGGTGTTCCTCGACCTGGATCCGCAGGGAACGCTCCGGGGGTGGTGGAATCGCCGGACGGAAGGGATGGAGGGGGAACCGAACCCCGGCTTGGCCTCTCCTTCCCCAGCCGCTCTCCGGGAGGCTCTGGAGGAGCTACGCGGCGCCAGGATCGACCTCGTAATCGTCGACGTTCCGCCCTCTCTGCACTCCTTCTTCGCCGACGTGATGCGGGCGGCCGACCTGATCCTGCTTCCCACTCGCCCAACCACGGATGACCTCGATGCGCTGGCGGGGGTCCTGGACGTGGTGGAGGAGACGGGGCGGCCCTTCGTCTTCGTTGTCACGCAGGCAACGCCGGGCAAGTCCCGCCTGTTTGATGATGCCATGCCAGTCCTGGCTCAGCGTGGCCGGGTAGCTCCTCCGTTACGTCTCCGGGCAGACTTTCCTGTGGCTGCAGCAACTGGCCGCGCTGCGACCGAGGCTGCACCCAAGGGCAAAGCGGCTGAGGAAGTGGCAGAGCTTTGGAAGTTCGTGGCTGCTGACCTCGCTCGCCTATCACGCAAGCGCACTAGCGTAAAAGCGTCCTAGGATGAGTACTCGTTCTCGGCCTTCTGCCGTTGCTTCCGGGCTATTGGCGCGCCCCGGCAGCGCTCCAACCCGCTCTACGCCAGTTGAGGATCTGCCTCGGCCTATACCGCCAGCCGCGCCGGTGTTGCCGGAGACAGCTCCTGAGCCAATCAAGGAACCGACTGCGGTAGCCTCCAACGTCGGCGGGGGGATCAAGGCGGCCACGATTGGGACGACCGTTTACCTCCTGCCGGAGCAGCATAAGCGGGTGAAGCGCCTGGCGCTCGACCTGGATGTCCCCTCCGTTCATGAACTGATCCTGATGGGACTGGATCGGTTGCTGGAGGAGCGAGGGGAGCGGCGCCTAGAGCGCTACAGCCAGCCGCGGCCGAAGAAAGGCTAGGGCGACCCTGCCCTGCTTCCGAGAACCATATTGAACTTTGTCGAAGCCCAGCGCCCTAGCATCCTAGGAGGAGGAGCATAGGGGTCCCCATTGTTTTCTTAACCCTGGCTGTAGGGCGTCCTGGACACATCTGGGCCGGTAGGCTCGACATTCCGCGTAATACGCCAGACAAACCCGAGGACTGCGAGGACAACGAGAACGACGATTGCTGATTCCATGAGAGGTCTCCGCTGAACCCTCGGCCTGGTTCGAGCGCCACAAGCAGCGGCGGAGGCGTGATGTTAGGCCCTTACTCGCTCAGAGATCATAACCCCGGTTGAGCTTGAAGGTGGCAAGGATTGAGATCCACCTGCTGCACTGGCAGCTACAGAGTTATACCCCCGTGTTGACGTCTCGGCGTAGTTGCTGGTCCGCGAGGAAGGATGCTCTGGCTGTGATTTAGCTACATCCTAGGATGCTAGCCTTATTGGGAGCTAGCATCCTATCGAGCTAGCGTACTGGCCTGAGGCCCGGCTCTACATACCGAGTGACACACCGCTCATCGGCCGACGTTCCGTCAAGCTGAGCGAGCGCTCCGCGTTGGTTATTGCGCGTAAGACTTGACTACCATCTGGTTAAAAAGTAGCTCCATTCCTAGATCGAGCTCGGCCAGAAAGCTGAGCGCGATGCTCGCGGTGGCCATCGCAGCATGGGCGGCGCACCAGGCAAGCCTCACGTCCGTAAGGGTGGAGGGTCGCATGGAGCTTCGAATCACGCTCGAGGTGCAAGGTGAGGCGCGCGGTGCTGTGGGCCCTGTCGGGGTGCGCCGACCCATGCAAGCGATGGTGCCAAAGGGCTGCGCGCTTAGTGAGGCTGGGAGTCACCGTAGGGAGGGTTCAATTCCCTTCCCCCACGCCACCTAGTCGCGCCGCCCCTCGTAGAACTCCGCCACCGCTCCGCAGCCGGCTACAGGCCGACCTTCGCCGCAGCGTTGTCGACGAAGAGGCTGCCCCGGCGGGTATAGCCGCGCAGGACCGGCAAGCTGCGGTGACCGCTCTGGTTCTGGATATGGCGCTCCGCCACCCCAGCGCGGGCGGCGCTGGTAATGAACCCGGAGCGGAGGCTGTGCCCGGAGAAGTCGTCCGGGTCGCCGCCGGCAGCCTCCACCGCCGCCTTGACGGCCCGGGCCACGTCGATCGGCGAGAGCCGAACCGAGCGGATCTTGCCGCCGCGAGTGATCGAGACGAAGACCGGCCCGCTGGTGATGCCGGCCACCTCGAGCCAAGCGCGCAGGGTCAGAACGGGGCACGTCCGCCCCGACTGGTCGAAGGGGATAGCGATCTCGGTTCCCTGGCCTTCCTGATCCGTCTTCCGGCGCCGCAGGGTCAGCACCATACCCTCGGTAACGAACCGAGTGTCGGCCAAGTCCAGCGCCACCAGCTCGAAGGCCAAACCTTGTGCACTCACTGCAACGAAAATGTGTAACGACAATGCGGTCGTTGCCGACAAGATTGAGAGCGCCTGCCACCGAAATCATCTAACCTTCCCGATCAAACACTCCGCTTCGACTGCGGCAGCGCTTGTCAGCTTCTCTCTCAGGTCAAAGGACATTGGCCATGCGGCTTCAAGCTCAGGACGGCAGCAATGCCATGCCCAGTGCAGCGCCGAACGAGAGCGCCCAAACATGAGCGCGATCCTTGAGGAGACGACACCAGCATTAGCGGCACCACAGTTACAGTGGGAATGGCCGGAGCACCGCCATTGGATTGTCAGCTCCTATGGGAGTGAAGTCGGTACTTTCTTCATCAGCCGAAGCCATTACGGGCGTCATATTTTTACTTGCCGTTTACATGGCCTTGACTTCGATGTAGCGAAAGGCCCCGATCTGTTTTGCGTCAAGAGACAGACCCAGCAGTGGTATGAGCAGGTCTGGCATTGTGTGCAAAGGAGTAAGCCCCGAAAGCAGCTTGATCCGGCTGTAAACGTGACGCTGCAAGATGCCATAGCGCTCAAGGAGCAGGCTGCAGCACTCGCAGACCAAGCCGCGGCACTTGGGGATCAGGCTGCAGCGTTGCTTGCCGCTTATAAGCCATCAGGGTCGTAGAAAACGGCCTGGACGCTTCTGTCCTGGAGTGATGCCAGCCTAGCGAGAGGCCGGCGGCTTCTGCATCTAGCCTGGCCGCGTCCGCTGTGCCGCTAAACGGCGGAGCAGGACATCCAAAAGCTGATGGGCGTGGCCATCGCGCCGCATCAGCACATGCAAGTCTATTGGGCAGTAAGAGGGCAGCGCCAACAGGTCGTCGCGCAGCGTCTCATAAGCAGCGGTGACGGCCTGAACCGCCTCCTGCCAAACGCCAGTGAGATCGATGTGTCGGGCCATCGCCGGCGTGTAGGCGCGCCGGGCCTGAAACAAGCACAACAGGAACTCATGGCGCCAACAGCGCCCGTCCCGATCGGAACGCAGTAAGCTCAGCTTGAGGGCATAAGCCAATGCTTCCATCAAAAGCGCCTCGACGGTGTGGCGTTCGTTGCGGCCCACTGCCTCGATCTCCTCGATCACATGGGCCCAGTCGACGTCGTTGACCTGTTCGCCATCGGCGAGCTGGCGGAGCAGGGCGGCCTGGGTTTCAGACCAACCAACGATGTCCCTCTTGTAGAGGTCATTTGGCACCTCGTTCTCCCAGATCCGGATCGATGGCGATTTTGGAGTGATGGGGCTGCGACAGACCAGCCTAGACACAAGATTAGCTGCTCCTCAGTCCCGCCGCCGCTCGTAGAATTTCGCCACCGCTCCGCGACCGGCGATCATCCGCTCGGCATAGCGCGCCGGCATCTCCGGCGACTTCCAGCGCCCCGCCTGCATGATCGCAGGCAGCTCCGCGCCCTCGGCTGCCAGGTCCTGCGCCATCCCGACCCGGCAGGAGTGACCGGAGATCCCCTTGGCATCGAGCCCGGCCAATCCCGCCACCCGCTTCAGCATCCGGGGGACATCCCGGACAGTCAGCCGGCCGCCAACGGTCCCGCCCTTGTTGATAGCGCGGAAGATGGGCCCCGCAGTGATGCCGGCGCCGGTCAGCCAGCGGCGGAGGTGCGCCACCGTCCGGGGAGACAACCAGCAGACGGCGCCCTGGCCCTCCTGATCGGTCTTGCTGCGGGCGATGAGCACCGTGGCGCTGCCGTCCTGGGCGAAGGCGATATGCTTGAGGTCCAGCGCCACGGCTTCGGACCGGCGGGCCAGCAGATCGCGCATCACCATCATCAGCGCCAAGTCGCGGAGCAGGCTGAGGGAGGGCTCGGCGCCGGCCGCCCGGATCGCCATGCGCACGTCATCGTCGACCAGCGGGACCGCTTGGCGCTGGCGGGTGCCGGAGGCCCTGGCCATGCGCTTCAGGGCCAAGCGCACTACCTCGGTTTTGGTGGGATCTGGGAGGCCAGCGGCGCGGTGCATGGTGCCGATCGCCCACACAGCCTGCCGGATCCCGGCGGGAGCGCGGTCGGCAAGGGCAAGCTCGTCAATATAGACCGCGACGACGGCAGGGGTGGCGGGTAGCGGCGCGACGCCCTTGCCATCGACCCAAGCCGAGAAGGCCGCCGAGGCCTTTCGCAAGGCCCGCTCCGTCTCCGGCGCCAGGGCACCGCGAGCGGCCTGGGCATGCTCCTCGAGCCGAGCCACCAGCTCCGCCGGCAGCATGGCCGGGACCAGAGCGGGCAGAGTAGTCATGACTGGATGCTACCCCCCAAGGTGCGAGCCGCATCGGCGACTGCTGCCTCCTCGGTTGGAAACGGACCGTGTACCTCGTTAGAGGCCTGCCCATGGGTGCTAGAGACATGCGTCCAAAACCACCCCTTGTCGCCGATATCGGTCCTCACCCCCTCATTGGACAGCTCCGCATCAGGGTCATCCGGATCCTGGCTCACCTCGATCACATGCACTGCCATGCCTCTCTCCGTCATGTCCGGTAAGTGCCATTACCGGACATGATCTCGCCAAGCCTGAAGCGTCAAGCTCGGATCGGCCACCATCTGTCCGCACTGGCGAGAGGCCATAGCTTTCCCGCCCCAAGTAGGAAGCAGTTGGTTACTCGAATCCGCTTACTGCAAGTTAGGAGCAGCTCGCCTTACTCTTTTCTATCAGAGGCTTATGGCATAGCTCAGCAACCGAGATGGGCTGGCAGAACGAAGCGAGCCAAAGGCTGGCACTGGCGCCGCTTGGGAGATGGTCGGCTGGAGGCAGAGGTCGATAAGCACGTTACTCAGGATCGGCTGGAAATCTTGAATCTACAGGAATAGACGAGCGGCCGAGGTGCTCGCCACGGCCCTCGGGGCATCATGGAAAGCCGACAACGAATCCGTAGGAAGCACGAGTGAGACAGCACACCACACCGTTGTTGATCCCCTTTGTCGGAGGGAAGGCTGTAGCGCTGTCTCCGATTGGGAGTGGCCTTAGTGCAGCGACAGGCTTGGTAAGCGAGGCAGACATCCAGGCGCTTGTCCATGAGCATCCTACGGTCTTGCCGATCAGCGAGATCGATCCGGCGTTCATCGGGCCCGTGCCGATCTGCCGCGAATTGGTGACGCCAGCAGGCAACATAGACAACTTCATGGTCACCCCATCAGGGTTGCCGGTCATCGTCGAATGCAAGTTGTGACGCAACCCAGAAGGACGGCGAGAGGTCGTCGGCCAGATCTTGGACTATGCAAAGGAATTGAGCCGCTGGTCGTCCTCTGACCTGCAGCGCGAGGTGCGCCGCCGGTATGGCGGTGAGGGCAATCCCTTGTTGGACCTGGTTCGAACTGCCGATCCCACGGTCGACGAGACAGCATTCAACGACGCCCTGACGGTCAATCTGCGCCGTGGGCGCATGCTTCTGCTGATCGTCGGTGATGGCATAAGGGAGGGTGTCGAGGCGCTTGCCGAGTACTTGCAGGCTCACGCCGGCCTGCATTTTTCCCTGGGCTTGGTTGAGATGCCCATCTATGCGATGCCGGACGGTGGGCGGTTGGTGGCTCCCCGCGTGTTGGCCCGTACAGCGGTGATCACGCGTACTGTCGTGGCAATGCCCCAGGGATTTGCGCTTGAGGAAGAGCAGTCTCCCATAGCCAATGCGGAAGTGGATCCAGAGACGGCCGCCCTTGGCGATGAGCGGCAACAGTTTTGGGCAGAGTTTCTAAAGCAGCTAAAGCTGGACGATGTTGACCAACCAAAGCCCAAGGCACCTCGCATGGGCTATGTGAACTTCTCACTGCCCGCGCCGAGTGGCAGCAGCTGGCTCACCGTCTACCGCGATATGCAGAGGCACGAGGTGGGTGTCTTCCTATCCTCGCATCGCAACACCGTCGGTGAGCGCGCTATGATAGCGATCTCGGATGAGTGGCCAGTGGTGAAGGATGAGCTTGGGGGTACTGCTTGGCTCACTGAGAAGGACGGGCGGCCCCGCATAATAGACTCCCTTGTCGTCGGCGCGATGAGCCAACCGGAGGCACGTGCCAAGGCTTACGCATGGCTGCAGGAGCACGTGAATACTTTTGTCAACGTGTTGCGGCCTAGGGTCAGGTCAGCAGTCGCCGATTACCGAGGAGACAGCGAGTGACAGTGATCTACGGCACCTGCAGCAGCTGGTCGGCGAGGGCGAGTTGGATCTCGGCCGCCCGGTTCGAGGCCAGCTACAAGATCAAGCACATTTCTGAAATGCTCCAGGCTTGAACTGGGAAGCTGCATACCTTACGTTCCAATCAACGCAAGGGCACTAAGGCAACCTTGCGGGAGAGGGATTGATCACCCTCTCCATCTACTCCCCGCCTGGGGGTGTAAGACGGGCGAAACTAGCTACTGCAGTCCCGCAGACGGTAATAGAAAAAGCTAGAAATCCTTGGTTAAAGGCCACGCCGCCAAGGATCGGATTAAGTTCTAAGAAATTGAAGCCTCTTTGGACAAGAAGTCCAGCATCAGGATCATCAGATCCTGATGCCGCTTCAGCGTGCCCGGAGTACAACTAGGCCACTTTGGTATCCGTTATATATTTTATAAAACTAAGACAGTTGTTACGGGGGCTTGGGCGGCGCTGACGCATCTCGACTTTGAGGTTTTGTAGGGTCGCTATAGCGAGCGTGCCTTTTCCCAGTGTGACTCGCAAGCCGTTCGCGTTGCCGACAATGCCTGTGGCCGGAGGGGGGTTTGGAAGGCCTTTAGGGTTTAGGCGGGTCTCGTCCAAACTGGCTGTGGAGCCCGGCTTGGCTTTTAGAAAGTCAGATTGGCGGCTTGGCTGTCGTCTGGTTTAAAGAGGGAGGATCTCTTGCTAGATCTCTCCTTCATCTGGCTCAGCTAGCCAGCTTCAGCGGCCGGATAAACCTGCTCTGCCCATGTTTGCGACCGGCTGCTCACAGCTCACGCTGTGCATCCTGCTCCTGCCAAGCTTTGCGCTGCTCCCATTGACGAGGTGCTTCTCAAACTGTCTCGGCAGATTTCCAAAAAAGTAGAGATGAGTTGAGGTCGATCAAGCTCCAGCCAGCATGGCTTGGTGTTTCGGCTCCGTTTAGGCGGCCAGCGACGGTCCATATCTTATAGTTTGTGAGCTCTTTGTGTTGGTCAGCCTCACTGAGTGACCGCAGACTTCCGAGCCAGCATCCTTGGGCTATGCTCCTGTTCAGGCTCCCGGTTCAGGCCATCGACATGCTGCATAATGCCGGTCTTGCTCTGTGTCGCATCTCCCCGGCAATTATTGATACCTAGGCCATCAAACGGACCCGCTGCTTCTGTTGGGCATGTTGCTGCTGAAGGTTGGGATTCCTCTCCGCCATGCACCTTGGGTCCATACGGGAACCAGGAGGAATCAGGAAGGGCACAGACGGCACGGAGATAGGCTGTGGTGGTGCATCCCAGAATCGAATGCCTTGAAAGATCATATGCGCCGACAGAAGCTTCTCAGCCGAACCCTCTTGCTGATGCGGGTGAGATCCAGGGATGACGCTGGTGGATGCGCATGGCGACTGTGGCCCAATGCACCCTGCGTTTGGAGTGGATCGACCGAATGGCATGACAGTAGATGCGAACGGGCGCGATGATGTGCATAAGCATGCTCCTCGCCAGACTGAGCCAGGTATCAATGGCCTCGCCTGACGTAATGCGACAGGCTCGCTCGCAGCTGACAGCTTGGGTCCATCTGGAACCAACCCAAGAAACAGGATGACGGTGATCTGGAGTGGCTGAGGACTGGCTGATGGGAAGCCTTATAGGCTCTGGCAGCCCATTCCGCTCGAACTTTCCCTATAGCTTGGGCTGATTGTTGGACGGGCTGGCAAGAGCTTGAACCAGTTAGACCGCGATCATCTCCCAAGAGTCCGCAGGCTCAATGGCGACCAGAGCAGGGCGCCTGTGTTCCGGTGAATGGCCATAGAACTCCAGGCCATGCAGCTTCTGCAAACCCTTCCCCTCCGCTTCCTCGCGCAGAGACTACTGCTCCTACTCTTCGGTATCCACCGAGCTGCGCTTGGCCTGTTTGATGAACACCTCAATGACGTACTCAGCCAAGGCTATAACGGCTTTGTCGAGAATATCGGTGGTGGATGGGTTAGCGACAGTCGTAGTGCCCACCTTTCCCAAGGTCGAACCAGGGGAACCAGGAAGGACAGGGACAAGGGCCATGGTCTGACCTTCTCGAGACGAGAATAGTGCAACGTCACCTCCTACCAAACGCAGTTTGGCCGGGCGTCAGTGGTCTTCTCCGAAGGTTCGGGTGATTGCAGGCAGCGATGTGTGTAGGGCTTCCTCTACTGGATCAGCTTGGTGACCTGCCGAACCCGACGACGCTCATCCCAATCCATATTGAAGGTGCGGTGACTGCCGTTAAGACGACCTAGATGTGGTAGAGCTTGCCATGGCATCGGTGGTGATGAGTACCCATCGCCGCACCGAGCGCAGCGAGGTGCGAGCGGAATGGGGGAGCATCACCACCGATGCCATGGCAAGTACATCCACCGCACCTGAAGCTTCCACCAAGCTTCATTCACAGCCGCCCTTCCGGCCAACTGTCCTAAGAAAGCTTCCATCTCCAACGCCCAACGGATGATCTAGCAGTCTCAGGCGTCGGCCACGTGGCGATCAACCATGAGGACCAAGCGTGGAACAGCGTTCAGCACAGGTGTGATCGCGCTGGCTGCAAGGCCAACAGCAGCAAACACGCCTCCAGTGGCCATACGAGCGCTGTCCGCGACTGTCGAGTTTGACTCCGCGAATGAGGAGCCAGGAAGTGACAGACATGGATGTCCCATCAGGCGCGAAGCGCCCGCTTAAAAACCTGATAGAGATCCAGTGAAGCGCGTGTGTAGCGCCCCTCAATTATCAAGCGACATCGGGAACCCATCCGTTGGCGACACCGAGAACCCAGCCACCTC